>JBAUOG010000893.1:0-4444 GCA_049579625.1 Bryobacteraceae bacterium | reverse complement strand
GCGATTGCTTACGAAAATCGATTGCAGCTCAATCTCACACTGACCACATCCCGTGGCCCGTGGCGGCCGATCCTCCGCACGCTCATCGAGGAACGCTTTCCTGATAACCTGCCTGCTTCGGCACGCCTTCGATTTCGCCCGGGCATCGAATACACCCTACCGCTTCGCGTGGCGCGGCGTCCGGTGCTGGTCGTGAACAATGAGTTCTTCATCGTTCCCGGAAACAATCCCTTCGCGAACGGAGGCAGCAGCTACACACAAAACCGCTTCCAGGTGGGAGTCCGATTCCCCATCGCCGATTCGTTTTCGGTTCGGCCTTACTACTTACTACAGTCAGTTAACCTCCCCCATGGCTGGGACACAAACGAAGTTCTTGGTATCTCGCTCGCGTTCATGGTTCACCGCAAAAGCAAGTGAGGCAATAGCTTGAACGAGGTGCGGTCCCGCCGATAACTTTATACTATGGTCCTTCTAGGTCCCGGCGATGGCTTTATTCTGATGCGTTTTGTCTTCTTTGGCTGCTTCTTCACTCTCACCCATCGCCCCTGGTGCCACCATATTCGTCAGCGGGATAAGCCCCTGCCGTACCGGATGTTGGGTGACGTTGCTGGTCCCGTTCTTGACTCAGCTTCTGGTTCAGGGCCGCACTGCCGGACGCTGAAGCGCAGCTTTTGACCTCGATCATGTAGCCCCTCTTGCCTTGTTAGGCGGTTGAGAGCTTGAGGCCCACAATTACGGCGAGTATGAGCGCAACACTGATCAGCCGAGCCGTGCTCACAGGCTCTCCAAAGAGCACGATCCCTAATATTACGGTGCCGATTGCCCCCACCCCAACCCAAACGCTGTATGCCGTGCCGACCGGAAGCGTCTTCATCGCCACGCCTAGCGTCTGTAATCCGATCAAATCGTCGCATCGGCGGGCTGATCGCAAATCTTGGGTGAACCGTACCTAGCCGATGCGATACTGACCGCCGTCTACGACAATGGCCTGCCCCGTGATGAACGCGGCATCATCGCTTGTTAAGAATAGAACCGCCCCAGTCACATCCTGGGGCTCTCCAAGCCGTTTGATTGCTTGCTGTTCCCATGTGGCCCTTTTTTGCTCGTCCGACTGAGGCGCAATAGCCACTGTATTCGTGAGGCCTGGCAGGACCGCGTTTGCAGTAATGCCGTCGCTCGCAACATCATTCGCCAAACCTCGCATGAACCCAATGATTCCCATCTTTGTGGCGATGTAGTGGCTCATGCCGGGTATGGCCAAGCCGATCATGTTTGACGATATGCCGACGAAACGGCCCCACTTTTTCCTTCTCATTCCCGGCAGGAAGTATTTCGCGCTTAAGAAGTGGGCGTCAAGATTCGTAGCCATCGTCTTTCGCCATGTCGGCAGATCCAATTCGTCGATCGAGCGATTTGGAAAATATCCGGCATTATTCACAACGATATCCACGTGACCCACATCCACGCTCTTAAGCGATACCGAACGCCAATTTTGTTCCTGCGTTACATCAAGTTGAAACGCGCACGCCGATGGACCAATCCTGGCTACGGTTTCATTCGGAACCGTGAGGTCGGTCGCAATCACTTGCGCACCTCTTTGCGCCAGTGCCAATGCGATCGCTTGACCGATACCCTGACCGGCGCCGGTCACCAAGGCCACGCGTCCCTCGTGTGTTCTGATCGACGTTTTCATGTTTCCCCCAAATCAGCGTTCGCGGGCCGCCTTGAGAGCTGCGGTCCACCACAGCAGATCCTCGATCATGACGTTGGCTTGCTTCTCCAACTCCGCGAGCCCCTTTTCCACATCCCCGCCCTGAAAATGTGCCCAAAGCGTTGCCACGGGAATGGGAACAGATGATCTGATCGGCGCCATTTGAAGCTCGATGGCCGTCTCGCGAAGCTGCTGGACCGCTCGCGCACCCATGGCACTTCCGTAGCTCACGAACGCTGCAGCCTTGCGGTTCCACTCCGGATAGACCCAATCGATCGCGTTTTTCAGCACCGCGGAGGAGCCGTAGTTGTACTCCGGCGTGACGAATACAAAACCATCCGAGGCCGCAATTTGAGCCGTCCATTTCTTCACCACCTCATGTTCGTAAGCCGGGCGGCCCGGCCTGGCCGGGGGCGTCGGCTGATCGAAGAAAGGCATTGGGAAGTCTCTGAGATCGAGAAGCCGGCCTTCAATCCCTTCTCGCTTATGCAGTTGCTGAAAAATCCACTGCGCCGGCTTTTCAGAAAACCGGCCCTGACGCGTGCTACCGACGATCACGGAAATTGTCATATTCTCCTTTCGCTTTGTCACAATCGACTCATTCTTTCGGTCGATAAAGCAGACTAGCCAGTTCCGATCACGCGGGAGGAGAGTCAAGGAAAACGTAGAGAGCTGCGATCTTTTCATCCCGCACGATGATTACGTCCTCACCCGTATAGGCAGGCACTCCGCCGCGAGGGCCAGAGCCCCACTTTAGGCGCCCCGCATTCTGAAGAGCTTGGGGAGCAGCATGGGGCGCGTAGGCGAAGTGGGGATGCGTGGCTCTCAAATCACCTGCAAATTTATCGAGGGCATCGTGCCCAACGAGGGCACCTGGGGGGACATACAGCACGCAGTCATCCGTATAGAGTTCCCTGATGGCCGAGCGGCGCTTCGTAGGGTCACCCTCTCCAAAAACTTCCTGAAGGTTACGGAGCAGTAGTTCATGAATTCTCTCGGCCATATTTTCTTCTCCTTATACTAGGCCACACGAAGCACGATCTTGCCGTGTGACCTGCGTCTTGTTCCCGGCCCGCTGGGCGACATCCCATGAACCCCTGGGAGGCTCACGGCGATGTCCTTCCATGCCTGGGCCACATCCTGAAGCGCGTACACGGTCGCGACGTCTGGTCGGATCGTCCCGTCTTCCAGCAGTCGCGCGATTTTGCCGAGCATTTCCGCTGACGGCGCGAGCCTCATCATCACGCCAGGGACACGATGCCTCGCGGCCTCTTCCTGCGAGACCGGCTGGGTGGCTGAGACGAGATGGCCGCCTTCCTTCAAGACGAGAAACGATCGCTTCTGTGTATCGCCACCGATCAAGTCGAAGACCACATCGATCTTCTCTCGCAGAACCGTCTCGAACTGCGCTTCGTGATAATTGATAACGCGGCTGGCTCCGATGGATTTCAGATACGCCTCATCGTCACCGCTTGCCGTGGCAATGACGGTGGCGCCGGCGTGTGATGCCAATTGCACCGCATAGGCGCCCACGGCGCCGGCGCCAGCATGGATCAGGATCGTTTGTCCCTTTTCCAGGTGACCGTGGGTGAAGATTCCCTCCCACGCGGTTTGGGCCGCCACGGGCACGGATGCCGCCTCCTCAAAGGAGAGGTTGGATGGTTTCCTTGCGATGGCCGCGGCCTTGACCGCCAGATATTCCACGTACGCTCCCATTCCAGTGGTGGCGCCGAACACGGCATCACCTGGCGCATATGACGTGGCGTCACTGCCAATCTGTTCGACGATTCCTGAAAACTCATGACCAGGTATCCACGGCAGCTCGATCGGGAGTACCTGTCTCACCGTCCCGGAGGCCTTAACAAGATCCACATGATTGACGGTAGTACTTTTGATCTTCACCAGGATCTCGTCGTGTGCGATCGTCGGCGTCGGTACATCGTCGAACACCAACTGCCCACCGTATTCCAACAATCTGACAACTTTCATGCGATCTCTCCTAGAGTCGTTTCAGCGCGCATTTGGTCGCGCTGGGCGCGTGCCCAGTCGGGGAGCTTCGTGAGTGCGCGGCCGAACTCACGTTCCAGGCCGGCGATATCGGCGCTGTAGCCGACGCGCTCGAACCATTCCAGCATCACCGCCATTTCCCTGCTGTACTGCCGGACCTGTTCGATTGGCGTCTGCGCGAACGCAATCGGCCGGCCCAGCGCCTCTGTCAGGATCTCCGCCGCCTCCGGCATCGTTCGTACGTCACCGGCGAGATCGATCTCGCGGCGGTTCAAGGCGGCGGCATCGGTGAACGCGCGCGCGCCGAACCAACCGATGTCGGCCACCGCAATCATCTGTAACTTCGTGAATTGCCCGAGCGCCCAGGCCAGCGTGGAGCCGCGGAGACTGAAAGGCGCCAGCAGGTTCTCCATGAAGAAGACCGGACGCAGGATCACATGCGAGGGGAAGCGGAGTCCGCGCACGGTTTCCTCGATGCGCCACTTGTTGTCGAAGTGCGGGACGCCCGTCCGCTTGTTCGCCGATCCCACGGATGTGTAGACATACTGTTCGACGCCGGCCTCGCGCGCCAGCGTCGCAAGACGCTTACCCTGCGCCTCTTCCCGCTCGACGCCCGCCTCCCCCGCGTTCTGCACGCCGAAGACGCCCCAGGCGCCGGCCAACGCCCGGCGCAGCGTCGCCTCGTCATCGAGATCGCCCTTGACGATGTCGACGCCATGGCGTGCC
>JBAUOG010000892.1:0-2352 GCA_049579625.1 Bryobacteraceae bacterium | reverse complement strand
GACCTGAGGCTTTCTTAACGCTATGATTACCCTCCAAGCTTTTGGTAATTCGAATTCGTAGTTGTGACGACTAGCTGCTTTGCGGTTGCGCTCAGCACTGTCTGCTGAACATAGTTGGTGCCGTCGGGAAGGCTGCCCATCTGCACTTGCAATCTCACGGCGTCTTTTTCCTGCCCCATGTAGGTATTGATGTTTAGAGCAGTGATTTTTTTGGCGGCAGTGTCAAACGTGAGGGTCATCCTATCGCCAGGCTGGGCATAATCGGTGAAGACCAAGTTCACCGCGCCGGGTACAGGGTTCAAGGAGAGCTTGCCCGCCTGGTAGGCCATCTGCATTTTCTGAGGATCGGGCGGCACGTACATGTTAAGGACAGCCTTCACGTCTTGCATGTAATCTTGCATTTCCGCCTTTTTTTTCGCGATGACTTTTTGCTTCATCCTGCCACCACTCGGCTGTGCCGGAGGAGGACCGATCGGGGTTTTCTGAACTTGTCCATCAGGGCCGTACAAGCAACTATTCTTGGTCGGAGGCTTGGCGTCACCCTTCAAAGTGAGCTGGGTTGTTTCGATCCACTGATACTGCCGGAGCTTCTGCTTGTTCTCCGCCATCGACTGTTTTACAGCGGCTAGCTTTCCCTGAAGCTCAGGATTCTTGGGAAGAACCGGGACGGCAGCGACAACAGCTACTGCGCCAATGATCATCATGCGTTTACTGTTCCAATTCATCGGACTCTCCTTCCGCAACCTGCACCGAGCATCACAACGGCAATAAGTCGGCCCAAAACGAAGAAAATCAGAATACGTATCCTTCTTCTCGCCACTCTCTCTAAAGTCGCCCACCCGCAACCGATTGCTTGTCATGGGATGCTCTGATTCATGAAGTCTGCTCAGTTTCTCGATCTTCTTTCACATGAAAGCCAGGATGCACACTCCCTTACGGTGTAGGCACCACGCGATAGAGGACTCCACTCGCGCCATAGGAGGGGCTGAACCAGGTGTTGCCGCACAAATAATAAGTTCCACCTCCCGAGACATGGGGACTGATGCAGCCGGCAGGGAGCGCCCCATAAACTGCGCCCATCTGATACGTGATGTTGGGGGCGCCCGCAGCAACACTCGCAGTGGCAGCGGCGACATTGGCGTTCGTTGCGGCCGTATTGGCGTTCGCTGCCGCCGCATTAGCATTCGCAGCTGCGGCATTGGCGTTAGCCGTGTTCGCGTTGACCGCGCCGGCTGAGTAGCCGGCACTGTAGGCGCTCGCGCTTTGGGCGCTGGCGTTGGAAGAGGCGGCGGCGGCGCCAACGGCCATGCCGACTACAGCGCCCGCGGCTGCGGCCCCTCCAGTCGAAACGCAGTTGTAGCACCCTGTTCCGTAGTAGGCCACGGTTGTGGGCGGATGATACGCATAATAGGTAGTTGGTGGATGATACGCAGAAGCGGAGGTTGTCGTTCCGTACGGGGTCGTGTGTACCGCGCCTGCTCCATAAGCTCCCGTTGTGGTGCCACCGTAGGCGTTGGTATGGCTCGTGCCGCCACCATAGGCGTGCGACGTACTGGTGCCATATTCGCTTGTATGACTTGTACCCTCTCCGGCCGTATGCGACGAACTGCCACCGTAGGCGTTGGTGTGGCTCGTTGACCCGTAACTATGCGACGTACTGCCGCCATAGGCGTTTCTGTGCGCCTGAGCCTGGGCCATTCCGCACAGGACTAAGCTGATTACCAGACTTGCCAAGCTAACCATCAGTTTTTTCATCGCGTGATTTCCTCCTTCATTACGGTTGCACTTTGGGTCGTATCGCTTTGGCCGGAGGCGCGCCTGGGGCCGTATTGCCAGCTTTTGGCTCCCCTTGGAGGTGAGCGAACGGAATGCGTTTCGCATTGGCGGTGTCCGAGAGCTCGAAGGCATCCGGGGAGACCGTCCTGTCGAGCTGCCAGTTGGAGAACTCCACTTGGCCGCGCGAACGCTCCGGGTCATCGAGAAAAATTGCGCGGACCATCCGGGGAAGTTTGTCCTCGGTTCCAATCCACAGCTGGATAAACACCCCGTTATCGATGTAGGCGATCATGTCCGTCGCCGTTGCTGCGACCACGTGGGATTGGCCGATATAGTAGGCAAGCGTGAGCCCCCCGGACATATCCTTATAGGGGTCGGCAACGATCAAGTCGGTGAAGTTGAAGAAGATTCCGGCGGAATGGTAGGCGGCTTCCAACGTGGCGTCAATCGTCGGCGGAGCATCGGCGACGGCGAGCAGGTTCTCCGCCGGTGCGTAAGCCATCATGGTTTTGCCATTGTAGTAGAACTCCGAGGCTGGACCGTCACCAGAAATGACCACACGCAGCTTGTCGGGCC
>JBAUOG010000891.1:0-1752 GCA_049579625.1 Bryobacteraceae bacterium | reverse complement strand
GCGTCCGATCGCCGTGGCCCGGGTGCATGAGCGCGTGGCTTACTTGGTGGGCCACGCCAACCGGGGCCAGCCGGGCAAGATGGCAGCCCTCCTGCTTTACGCTCGCGACCTGGCCCGCCAATACTTCAAAGCTGGTCCCGCGGACAAAGACCTCTTCGCTGACATCCACCAGGTCGGCTCGAAGTCCGTGACGGGCCATGGTTACGCCTGGATGACGAACGCGCGGGGTTGTGACCCGGGGGGTGCGTTTGTGCCCGTGCCGGATAGCGACCAAGGCGCGTTGGGCGGCAATCGCTTCTACACTCTGGAGACACGGAAATGAAACACATCACCTTCTTTAGCTGCCTGGTCGGGACGCTGGCCTTGGCCGGCACCATCTCCTCGTCGGCCCTCGCCCAAACCAACGCGTCCCCCGATGGAGCGGCTGGCCTCGAATCGCTGCTGCAAAAGCAGTTCGTCCTCGATGTGTTACAGCATATTTATCGCTGGCACTTCGACCAGTCCTACTGAGGAGTCTTTTAGATAGACTACACCTCCAATGTGTATAGAGTTGGAGCATGGCAACGATTGACGGACGCAAACTCGATCACAAAACGCTGGAACATATGAGGATACTCGCTGTCAAGCGGGTCGTTGAAGACGGCGATGACCCCAGCGAAGTGATGCGGTCTTTAGGGCTATGTCGCACCAGCATTTATCCGTGGCTTCGGAAGTTCCACGAAGAAGGTTGGGATGCGCTGGTGGAACGAATAGCCCAAGGGCCAGAACCGAAGCTAGACGAGAAGCAACGACGACAAGTTAAGCGATGGATCTTGGGCAAGGATCCGCGGCAGTATGGTTTTGATTTTGGTCTGTGGACGCGACGCATTGTGCAGGCGTTAATCCAAGACAAGATGAAGGTCGAGTTGGGCCTGACCGCCGTGGGGAGGTTGTTGGCCAGCTTGAATATCACTCCCCAGAAGCCCTTGCGCCGAGCCTATGAGCGAGATCCGGTAGCGGTGGATCTGTGGCTGAAAGAAACCTACCCCACCCTCAGGAAGAGGGCCAAGCGATTGGGCGCCACGATTTTCTTTCTGGACGAGGCGGGGTTCCAATCCGATCCGCCCCTGGGTCGCACTTACGGTCTAAAGGGGCACACGCCCGTAGTCGTAACGTCGGGACAACGCCAGAGTATCAACGTTATCAGCGCAGTCACCGCGCGTGGAGAGTTTTGGGCGGCTACTTATACCGGCAAGTTGAATGCCGAAGCATTTGTGGCTTTCCTCCAGAACTTTATGAAAGCTCCTCGCGGCAAAGCATTCTTGGTCTTGGACGGACACCCGGCCCATAAGGCAAACATTGTGAAGCAATACGTCCAATCGTTGGAAGGACGCCTGGAACTACATTCTCTGCCACCCTACGCGCCAGACCTCAATCCCGACGAATTTGTATGGAGTCATATGAAGACCAACGGCGTCTCAAAGAAGCCGTTGAAGAAGAATGAGTCGATGCGGAAACGAGTGGAAGAGGACATAGCCAACATTCAAGCAAACCCCGCGCTTGTGCGATCATTCTTTTCTGCCGCAAGTGTAGCCTATGCAAAGGACTAGGCAGTATATGAATCATTCGCTTTTGGCCTTCATCCTTTTGACTGAAATCGCCGGCTTCGCTGTTGCGGCAGACCCACCTTCAACTTTCTGCAATCCGTTGTCGATCCCTGACTATCCCGTCGGTGTCCGCGCCCAAGGCGTGACCAACGGCGCATCGCTGAAC
>JBAUOG010000890.1:0-4133 GCA_049579625.1 Bryobacteraceae bacterium | reverse complement strand
CATCGGCGATGGCAAGCGCCAGTTGTTGCGGCAGCCGTTCGATCTCCCCCATGTCTCTTTCGTAGTCACCAGCCCACACCTGACGTTCCGGTGGCACATGGATCAAGGTGACGATGATGCGCATCCGATTGCCCGAGCTGCGAACGGAACCCTCGACGATTCCATTCACTTTTAGCTCGCCGGCAATCTGCGGCAAATCTTTCTGAGTGCCTTTGTAGCGCATCGACGAGGTTTGTGAAATCACGCGCAACGATCGTATCCTCGATAAGTCGGCGATCAACTCGCCAGCCAAGCCGTCAGTGACATAATCCCGCGCCGGATCGCCGGAGAGGTTCTTGAGGGGCAGTACAGCCAGCGAATCGATTCTGGGGGGAGGCGCGCCCAGCCTGTCGCGCAATCGTCCTATGTTCAGCCCGACTGCCGCGGCGAGAAGCCCGGTAAGCGCGGCCGCTATTAATGTTGCCCAGCCCCACTCAGGAAGCCACAGCTTCGGCACACCGGCATTCCCGGTAACCGGCGGTGATTGAACAGGAGGATTTAGGGGAGCCGTGCCTGTTTCCTCCGAGGCGTGTGGCGTATCGGCTACTACCAGCGGCGCGATGAACCTGTAGCCCCGACGAGACAGCGTTTCCACGTAGCGCGGGGTTGCCGCCGTGTCACCCAGTGCCGTCCGGACTTTATTGATTGCCTTTGTCAGGCCCTTGTCGAAATCGACGAAGATCCCCTCGGGCCAGACTCTGGCCTCCAGTGCGCTCCGGCTCACCACCTCCCCGGGTCGTTCGAGCAGAGCCGTCAGTATCTCAAATGGCTGGTCTTCCAGTTTGATCCGAACGCCGCGTTTCCACAACTCGCGGGCCTCGCGATCGAGTTCGAAGACACCGAAACAAACCCGATTCCCACCCATAGGGAACCTCTGGCTGGAGTCTATCACTTCCCAGATGTACTGTAAACATCCACAACCGTCGCCGCAAATCCAAAGAAGTCCTTTTTAATCTGCGGTTTGCGGCGGGATCTTCTCTTCCTTTGTAAAGAACTTGCGCGGCGTTGTTATCCCGCCGGAAACGGGGACATATAGCGGGTAGAAGGGAGGAACTCCAGAGTTGGGGATTCTCCCTCGGAAAGGACCTTTATGAAACGGATTGTTCCACTGTTTGCGCTGTCTCTCGCTGCCATTGGTGTCGCTAGCGCGCAGACTATTGTTAGAGCCCCTGCAGCGCACACTTCGGCCGTGAACGCTGCCGAAATGTATAAAGCGTACTGCGCCGTGTGCCATGGCATAACGGGGAATGGAGACGGTCCCGCAGCAGCGGCTATGAAGACGCCTCCAACAAACCTGACCCAGCTCGCCGCCCGAAACAAGGGAAAGTTTCCCAGTTCAGCCGTAACTAACTCCATCATTGGAGATATCACCATGCCTGAGGCGCACGGCACCCAAGAGATGCCCGTGTGGGGTGAGGTGTTCAGGACGGTGAGTCACGGCAATAGCGAGGTTCAGCAACGAATCGCAAATCTCGTCCAATATGTTCGGGAGATGCAGAGCAAGTAACAGAGCAGCTTGGCGGTATCTGGAATCGAGACCCTAATTCTCTCGAATCTTGCATCTCGGTAAATAGAACGGCCCGCAGCCGCGTGATCTGACTCGCAAAAAGAGCTAAGCACGGGGGCGGCCAGAGTTCGGCAAAGGTTTACTACCTGTAAGGGGTCTTCGAAACCCCAGTACCACAGAATCGAAAGGACCAACTTTAATTGAAAGGAGAAGTTTATGAGAAACAAACACGTAGATCGAAACGGGCTAACTCTCTCAGTGGGCCTGGCACTTCTAGGTCTAATGCTTCGGCCACCCTCCGTGAAGGCGACCGACCCCGCAGACGCTTCCGAAGTCGCTCTCGCATTCAATGGCGGATCAACTTGGACCTCCGGCACAACGGGCATCTGCATCTGGTACTTCCCGGTGGTCGGGGATCTCGATCTGAAATTCTTATTCGCGCCGGACATGTCCGGGGCCCCGGTCATCGACAGAGAGCACGCCTACTTCATCTGGGTGTCAGACTTTAGCGTGCAGTTTCTCACAACTCCTCCTGTGCCCAAGGGAGCGCCGGCCACTGTGTCCTATGCCCTAGCCTTGGCGCCAGCGGGGGAGGGCACGATCTACTACAGCAACAACCCATCAGGCCGGGACTGGAGTGATCTTACGAAGCGCAGCACCTGGGGCGCGCCAGTAGCCAAGTTTGTCAGGAAGGGGTCGCTTGTTCGGAGCGCCGATGGCTTTGTGTCGGACACCTTCATATTCTCGGCAGACCTTAAATCGGCGACAAGAGTCGACCTGAACGGAAAGCACTTCGATTTCAGGGACCTGCTTCCAAGCGGAATGACGTGCTTCGAGTTTGGGCAGATGGGCAGCTCGCGGGAGTCCGGCAACTGCCTCGCAAAGGGCGGCGGCCGGCAGGGTAATGATCCCTGGGATTGATCCCTGATCTAAGGAGTCTTCAATGCCCCTAAACACAATTAAACGCTCGACTCTTCAAGCCGCATCCGCAGCGCTCTTCTGTTCGGTTGCATTCGCTCAAGGCGCGGGGACGCCGAGTCAAACAGGTGCATCCAGAGGATCGCCGGAACTCAAACACGACACTGTCACCTCCTTTGAATGGGACTCACAGCGCGCGCTATTCGCAGAGAGCATTACGGCCGGACGGGACGGAAGGCTTTACGTCAGTCTTACAGACGAGGCCGTCATCAACCCGGGAAACTGTGGTTCACCGTAAATAACGGTGGACAACCCGACCCAGTGCCGCCCCTGTGGGCGGGAAGCTGGGAACCCTGGACGAGCATGGCAAATTGCAATTCCTCGCCAATGTCACCGACAAGAATAACCAATGGCTGGACTACCCAACCATGGTTGTCTTTGGGAGGACATTCCGGGATAGGGAAACGCTGTACCTGACGAACGGTGGCTTCAACGCTGGGCACGCAAACGTTCTCTCTTTCAATGTTGGGGTTGAGGGCTGGCCACTGCCGGCCTATTAGGGTTCGTGAAAACACCGGCGTCCGTCCTGCCGATGCCGTCTAGCCAGGAGTTACTGATCGCCGGTGTTTCCTGTGAAACAGAACCAGAGCCAACGGAGTTGCACCAATCGTATGACCCAAGGTGCTTTATGGCTATGAACTCTGAAGATAGAAGGCAGCATTGGGCTGCCGAAAACAATTTGAATCGAAAGGACAAATTCAGTCGAAAGGACAAACTTATGAGAAACAAACGCGCAGACCGAAATGGGCTAACTCTCTCACTGGGCCTGGCGCTTCTAGGTCTAATGCTTTTGCCACCCGCAATGCTGGGAGAGGAGCGGAACCCGGTTGTTATGCCTCCGCACTCCGTGGTGGCAGGAAAAACGCTGCAGGAATGGTCGGCTCTGTGGTGGAAATGGGCCTATGCCATTCCGGCGACCGATAACCCTCTGCTCGATGATAACGGCGACAAATCGAAATTTGGAGATGTCGGCCCTGTCTTCTTTCTGGCCGGTTGGTTTTTTCAACCTCCCCAGCCGACTGTGCACCGCAGCGTGACAATCCCGGCAGACAAGTTCATCTTCTTCCCGATAGTAAACGCGGTAGTCGACAATGTGGGAAACGGGTGTACCGCTCCGACTACGACCCCATGCCCGGGCCGGCTTACCATCGATCAACTGTTTACGCAACTAGCAGGGTTTTTCAGCCCAAACCCAGCGGCGCTCACTGCCACCGTTGATGATAAACAGATCCCTAATCTTTGGGAACATCGGGAGACCGCTCCCGCCTTCAGCTATACCTTTCAGATAACCGATAGTCTGTCGGAAAAAAGCTTTGGCTATGCGGGTCCGGACGCAGTGGGGACGGTTTTCCCAGCGGTAGCCGATGGCTACTATTTGATGTTGAGGCCGCTTCATCCTCGCCACCATACGATCAGCTTCGGCGACGGCCACTTTCTTATCATTTACAACGTAGCGGTCACGGCAGCGGAATCCCGGCAGCCTGCCGTGCTCATCCCGTAGATCTGGCGACCGGTCGACTCGGTCTTAGAAGGATGGAATCCGCTTGCTGACGCGCCCGGTTCTGTGCTCAGGTATTTGTGCGCAATGAGATGCCGGGCGAGGCTAACG
>JBAUOG010000889.1:0-18517 GCA_049579625.1 Bryobacteraceae bacterium | reverse complement strand
CCACTCCGCGCGAAGGCGTCGATCCGAAGCAGATCGAAGAGACTCGTCAGGACCTGCGCAAGCTGCTTACCCGCGCTCTGAGCCGCTTCGGCATCGCATGGCCACCGGCCGACGGCTCCCTGCCGGGGCTTCCCTCTTCTGCGCCCGGCCACAGTACGGGTCCTCGTACTCCGGCAGGAAAGGACCGCTCCAGCCAGAACGCGCGCACCCATGGCCTGTCCAGTCTCACGTCCGTTTTCGTCTTGCTTCCCGGCGAAGATGCGAAAGAGTGGGTCCAACTGGTCGACGATCTCACCAGCGAGTTCCACCCCGTGTCGCGCACCGAGCGCATCCTGGTCAACGACATGGCGCAGAGCTACTGGCTCACCCAGCGTGCCATTAATCTGCAGACCAGCCACATCGAGGATCCCAAATCCTTCGCGCTCTACCTGCGCTACCAGACCACGCATCATCGCGCCTACTACCGCGCCATGAAGCAACTTATGGCGCTGCAGAAGGCCCGCGCTCAATCCGGCGCGCCACATGTCACCGATGAACCAGTGCCCGATTTCGACAACTGCACCATTGATCTCGATTCAATCACTCGTCCATCCAACCCAGCAGCTGAACCTGCATCGACAGAACCAATAACACTACCCCAAGCCGCGTAGGAGCCTCTAGGGCTCGAGCTCTTTGACAACTGAATATCTAAGTAAGCCCTCGCGCAAGCGGCCACACTCCTCGTGCGTCTCCACAGCCGCTTCTTTCCGACAATTCTGCTGCGAAGTGGGGCAGTTTTTCGTGGCACAGGCCAGCCTTTGGTCTTGAGGTTGCCGCCCACGCGCCGGCCCAGTTCGTTTCGCAATCGTTAAATAATACGTGGCACCGCGCGGCGTTACCGCAAACGGGGTGCCGAGGTGGCCTGCTCACTTGACGTGGCGCCGGCTATTAGCCGGCTGAGCCGAGATAGATTCTTCTCGGCTTTTCATCAGCGCGAATGAACAGACCCCGGTCATGCCGGTTTCGTTTCGCAACAATCGTTGCGCCGCGCAAAGAAACAAAGATTTAGTAATATAATACAGCCTTTAGACGGTGATGAAAAAGGCCGTCTTCCCTTGCTCCTCTACCAGTGTATTCTCAGAGCGACCGCCCGCGCCATAGTCTGTGTGAGAACTCCAGCACTGAACCGCGCGCGTCAGCAAGCGGCGCCTCCGGCGAAATGCCGGATTGAACAGACTGTGACTCGCAGCGGTGAAAGAGTCACAGGGTAGCGGACCTGGAACCGAGCCGTGACCGTGAGGGAGCGAGCGCAAAAGCTCCGGAAACTCGATAACGACGGAGCGAAACTCTCCAGTGTATTCTCAGAGCAACCGCGCGCGTCAGAGTCTGTGTGCAAACTCCAGCACTGAACCGCGCGCGTCAGCAAGCGGATAACACGACAAAGCCGACCGGGACAGGCGCCTCTGTCCCAAGGCGATCACGAATTCCACTGTGGTCAACTCAAGCCCAATCGCCGCGTGGACAGAGCGAGCCTGTCCCAAGATCCAGTACAGTCGACTCGTTACTCTGTCCCAAAGTTTTCACACAGACTCGTCAGCAAGCGGATCTGGAACCGAGCCGTGACCGTAGCTCTCCGCTCCCGGAGCCAGCGAGCGGATTTTGGCCTATTTCATCAACGTCTTCAGCCTGTGGTCGCCGGGTTGTCAACCGGTCCCCACTTCGTTTCGCATCGCTTTGGAGGACTCCGCGCTTCGAAGCAAGAATGAAACCCTGGCCGGTTACCGGGCCGGGCCCTCGCCGTGGACTTTGTTGGGCAGCACCGGGTTGAGTTCGATGTCGCGAAGAACCGCCCTGACGGCGTCACCGGCCGGAGGCACGAGCAGAAGCTCGACTGCCAGAGCAGCATGTAGTTCGGGAACGGCGAGCGAGAGCACGCCGTCCCCATTCCCCTGCGGACTAGAGCGTGACGGTGCCCAGAACGGCCTGCGTGGAGGAATCGACCAGATAGAAGGTCATGCCCTTCACCGCCCATGCACCAGTGGCCGCCGTGCCACTGCTCCCCCCTTCGGCGAACAGCTGTCCGGTGGGAGAGGCGACGTAGATGGCCACTCCGGCGTGATTCGGGACATCCCAGGTGAGATTGGCCACGCTGGTGGAGGTGTTGAGCGTGCCGCTAAACTGCGCCGAATAGAACTCGGCCGTGCCGAAGAGGTCGGTCATGAGGCTGACGTTGGAATCGCAAGCGTGGTTCAGGCAAGGGAGACCGAAGCCCGACTCCATGGTCTTTAAGAGCGAGAAGTGATTGTATGGCGCACCGCTGATGCCGCCGTGGATTCCCTTGTTGGTGTCGACGATCAGGAGCACCTGGTTGGGAGTTGCCGTGTAGTCGTTTTCGTCCCATACCACGACGATCGCGTTATTGCCGGAAGCCCAGGTGGGAGAGCTCTTGATGGCGGTGACAATCTTGCGGACAGCGACGTCACCCTGGTAAATCAACGCGCCGTTGAGGCCGGCCTGCGTGCCGTTGTCACTCTCGTCGAAGTTGCAGAAGGGACCAGCGTTGCCGCGGCCATGCATGTCATTGCACTGATTGGGAACGATACAGGAGAGGTTCGGGACGTTGCCGGTGCCGAGATCCTGATACAGGGATTCGAAACCAACGATATTCTTCAGGCTGTTACTGGGATCCCAGCCTTCCTGAACGCCGCGGAAGTAGGCAAAGGGATCGTGCTTGGCGGCATACAGGTAAACGATATCTCCGTTTGCATCACTTTGGGAGATGATGGCCGGGATGGTGGTACCTTGCACCTTCCACGATGCGAAGGAGCCGGAGGAAATCAACTGGGTGAAGTCGGTATTGTTGGTGAAGAAGCCATCGCTGTAGTTGACGCCGTCCGCGCCGCTTACCGGCAGGCTTTCCTGATAGCTCTTCCAGGAGAGGCCGGCGGCGACAAGCTGGTCAGCAATGGATTTGCCGACGGTTGAGGCAGCGGCAATCGACTGCACGCCATCGAGGTCGAAGAGGCAGTTCCCTGCCGAGCCCTCGTTCGTGCAGTCGAGCGCCGGAGTCGCGGCGTCCATGCCGGAACCGGTGATGGGGCACACCAGGGCCGGATTCGACGCGGGAGTATCGAGAGTGGTCACGCCGGAAATCAGGTTGGCCTGACAGGTGGAGTTATGCCAATTCGGATAATCGTCCGAGCGAACCCCAAAGTTCGAACCACCTACGATTTCCAGGTAGTTTGTGGAGCTGGGGTGGCCGACCGCAAAGTAATTCGTGGCGTAATTGGCGGATCCTGCCATCTCATTAATGAAGGGTGCGTTGGGGTTGTTATAGATCTGTCCGAAACCGTGATTCTCCATCACGATCAGGAATACGTGAGTTAGGGGTGTAATGCCCGTGGGAACCGCGCCTTCGTCGGCGAAGGCGGTTGTGGCCAGCGCTGCCACGAGCAGGGCGGGAACTACGATTTTCATATTCATATCAGCCTCTTCATTGATTTGATCGCCGGGCTCAAACAAGTTTGCGGAGACAGGCAGTCACCAATTGTAGGAGTGGTTTATGACAATGACATTGCGAAACGGTTACAAGAGTCTTCGTGGGTGCGAATTACTTCTCACAAGCCAGATTATGCCAGAAAGTCGTAAGTCCAAACTCCCGGTCGGATGAAACCACATCTGGCGACAATACGAACGCTTTGGTTAGTTAGGCGGTGAGTTTGCCGGCGATGGCGTCCAAATCGTACACGCATCCGCCCCAGGTTCCACCGCTGGCTTGCTGCAGCACGGCCCACAGCCGCGTATCGATGGGAAGACGCGGGTCGGCGGCGAGGTCGGTCCTGGGCGTTCGGCTCGCCAGCCGCACGGCGCCCTGGTCGGTGGAGAATATTTCGCCATTCTCGCCGACGAAGTTCACCGAGCCCTCGAGCGTGTTCCGATCGATGAGGATTTCGAGGACGTCGCCATCGCGGAGCTTACCGATCGGCCCGCCGGCGAGCGCTTCGGGCGAAACGTGGCCAATGCAGGCGCCCGTGGAAACGCCACTGAAACGCGCGTCGGTGATCACCGCGACCTGTTTGCCGAATGTGAGATGCTTCAACGCAGACGTGATTTGGTAGATCTCTTCCATGCCGGAGCCGAGCGGGCCGCGGCAGATGAGGACCAGGATGTCGCCGGCCTGAACCACCTTCCCCTTGATGGCTTCGATCACGGTTGTTTCGGTGGTGAAGACACGCGCTGGGCCACGCTTGCGATAGACGCCGTCGGGGTCCACCACGGAAGGGTCGATGGCGGTGCTTTTCACGACCGACCCCTCCGGCGCGAGATTTCCGTGCGGGAAACAGACCGTGGAGGTGAGGCCGTTGGCGCGGGCCTGATCGGGGCCCATGATGACGTGAGCAGGGTCGATGCCATCGATACGCTGCAACTGGGTGCGCAACTGCCGGCGGCGTTCCGATTGCTCCCACCAATCGAGCATCGTCCCGAGTGTTTCGCCGGAGACCGTGAGAACGGTGGTGTCGAGCAGTCCGGCTTGCCGCAAATGCAGCATGACCTCCGGCACGCCTCCGGCGAGGAAGACTTGAACGGTGGCGAAGCTGCGGGGCCCGTTCGGCAATGCATCCACCAGCCGCGGGACACGCGCATTGACCCTGGCCCAATCCTTCGCGGTGGGACGTTTGAGGCCAGCTGCGTGAGCGATGGCCGGCACATGCAACAGCAGATTCGTGGAACCGCCGAACGCGGCATGAACCACCATGGCGTTGGTTAGAGAAGCATCAGTCAGGATGTCTCGCATCAGGAGCCCGCGTTCGCGGGAGCGCAGCAGTGCCAACGCCGACCGGCGGGCCATGTCTCTCCAGATGGGATGTCCCGACGGCGACAGCGCCGAGTGGGAGAGCGAGAGACCAAGGGCCTCGCCAACCACTTGCGAGGTCGCAGCCGTGCCTAAGAACTGACACCCACCGCCGGGGGTGGCACAGGCACGGCAGCCGGCTTCGGCAGCTTCTTCCAAAGTGATTTGGCCGTGGGCGTAACGGGCTCCGATGCTCTGGACGCGGCCGGCATCTTCGCCGCTTTCCGGGAGCAGGGTGACACCGCCCGGGACGAGGACGCACGGAAGATGCGACGTCCCGGCGAGGGCCATCATCATCGCCGGCAGCCCTTTGTCGCACGTTGCCACGCCGATGACGCCCTGGGCGGTCGGCAGCGAGCGAATCAGGCGGCGGAAAATTATCGCGGCATCATTGCGATAGGGCAGTGAATCGAACATGCCGGCGGTGCCTTGGGTGCGGCCGTCGCAGGGGTCGGTGCAATAGGCGGCAAAGGGGACGGCGCCTTGATTGGTAAGGGTGCGTGCCGCTTCCGCCACAAGTTGGTGGACTTCCCAATGGCCGGTGTGAAGGCCCAGCGCCACGGGCTTTCCGTCAGAGCCTTGCAACCCGCCATGAGTACTCAGGATCATGACGTCGCCGCCGCCGAGTGCCTGGGGGCTCCAGCCCATTCCCACGTTCTGGCTGAGGCCGAAGAGGTTGCCGGAGGGTTCATGGAGAAGAACGTCGGGTGTCAGCGGCAGAGCACCGGCGGGGCCCGGTGCGTGAGTCGCCACGTCAAAGAGCGAGGGGTCGCCGGAATCGAGAATGGACTCTAATGGGATGGGTTTCATGGGGCCAAGCCAATTTTACAGGTGAGGCTCGAAGTTCGTGAGTTCCCGAATCCGCTTGCTGACGAGTCTGTGTGAAAACGCTGCGACAGGGTGACGAGTCGACTGTAGTGCACCTTGGGACAGGCTCGCTCTGTCCACGCGGCGATTGGGCTTGGGTTGACAAGAGTGGACTTCGTGATCGCCTTGGGACAGAGGCGCCTGTCCCGGTCGGCTCTGTCGTGTATCCGCGTGCTGACGCGTGCGGTTCAGTGCTGGAGTCTTTGGAGAGACAGTGATGGTTGGCTATTTCGCTACACTGAAGGTTCGGGCGCGATGACCAACCATTCGAATGATGCGGTGCATACCCACCCGGTCGTTGCGATTTATCCCGGCTCGTTCGACCCTATTACGAACGGGCATCTGGATCTGATCTCGCGTGGCTCCAAGCTGTTCGACCGGCTGATTGTCGCGATCCTCGGTAACGTTGCAAAAACGCCCCTTTTCACGGTTGGCGAGCGGATGGAGATGTTGACCGAGGTAACGGCGGCATTTCCGAATGTCGAGGTTGATTCGTTTGAAGGGTTGTTGGTGGACTACGCCGCCAAGCGGAATGCGAACCTGATCCTGCGTGGTATCCGGGCCATTTCCGAATATGAGCTCGAGTTGCAGATGGCGTTGATGAACAGGCGCCTACGGCCGGAAACCGAGACGGTCTTCCTGATGGCGGGTGAAGCCTACTCGTTCATCAGCTCGCAAACTGTGAAGGAAGTGATTTCACTGAACGGCAACGTCTCCGGGCTGGTGCCGAAGCCGGTGGAAGAACGGTTGAAGAAGAAGATACAAGCTAAAAAGGGACAACAAGCAAGTTAGATATGCAAGCTACATTGGAAATCGCAGAACGAATTTCGAGCATTAGTGTGTCGTCGACCATGAAGGTGGCGGCCGACGCCGACAAGCTGCGCCGGGAAGGCGTCGACGTGGTGGACTTTGGCGCCGGGGAGCCCGATTTTCCCACGCCCGACAACATCAAGAATGCCGCGATTGCCGCGCTGGACGCAAACTTCACCAAGTACACTCCAGCGGGCGGTACGCAGGAGTTGAGGCAGGCCATCTGCGAACGTCACAAGACCGATTTCGGCACCAACTACGCGGTATCGGAGTCCATGGTGACGGTGGGCGGCAAGCACGCGATTTTCAATCTGACACAGGCGTTAATCAATCCGGGCGACGAGGTGGTAATCCCTGTACCGTACTGGGTTACCTACAAGGACGTGGTGAACTACGCCGGGGGCCGCTGCGTGTTCGTGGAGACGGATGAACACGCCGGCTTCGATCTGACGGCCAAGATGCTGGAATCTCACCTGACGGCCAAAACCAAGCTGGTGATCATCAACTCCCCCTCGAACCCGAGCGGGGCGGTGTTGTCGAAGGAAGAATTCCTGCGTATCTATGAGCTGACCTCGCGGCGCGGCGTGTTACTGATGACCGATGAGTGCTATTGCCAGTTTCTCTATGAGGACAAGCCGTTCTCGATCGCCGCGGCGGACGGGGCGAAGGACAACGTGGTGGTGGCCGGCTCGCTTTCGAAGACCTACGCGATGACCGGGTGGCGCATTGGTTTTGCGTTGGCTCCGGCGCCGATCATCAACGCCATGATGAAGCTGCAGAGTCACAGCACGTCAAATCCGACCTCGATCGCGCAGAAGGCAGCCGTGGAAGCGATGCGGGGGTCGCAGGCCTCGGTGCCGCTGATGCTCGCGGAGTACCGGCGCCGGCGGGATTTTGTGATTGACCGTTTGCGGCAGATCCCCGGCATCACGATTGGTATGCCGAAGGGCGCGTTCTACGCCTATCCGAATATCAGCGCGGCGTTTCAAGGCGGGAGGGTTAAGAACTCGCTGGAGTTCTCAGAAAAGCTGCTGGCCGAAGCGCACGTTGCCGTCGTGCCCGGCGAGGCTTTTGGAACCAAGGAGCACGTCCGTATTTCCTATGCGACCTCCCTGCATGAACTGGAACGCGGGCTCGACCGGCTGCATCGATTTATTGAACATATGAAGGGATAGTGGCCCCTTCCCATCTGGCCATGAAGAACCGGTCGCTGCGGCTAATGGCCGTTGCCTTATTACTGGCGATCGCCGGTTGCGCCCCCGAGCGGCAGGACACGCTGGGCTATGCCTACGTTGCTCCCGCGACGCTCACCCTGCGGGTTGATCCGAACCAGAAGAACAGTGCGTCGGTGATGTTGAAACACGGGGACCGGCTGCGCATCCTCGACGTGCGGCGGCGCTCTGTCCAGGTCCGGACAGAACAAAACGCTGTCGGCTGGGTGGATGCATCCCTACTGCTCAGCACCGAGCAAATGGATGAGTTCAAGAAGAACACTGCGCACGCGTTGACCCTGCCATCGCAAGGCGCGGCCACAGTCTATGAGGCGTTGAATGTCCACATCGAGCCGAATCGCCTATCGCCGTCCTTCACGAAGATTCCAGAGGGTGGAGCAGTGGAGGTGCTAGCGCATAAGATGGCACCGAAAGCGGTGGGGGCAGCGCCGGCAAACCTGGCACTGACGCGCCAGCAGACAGCCACGCGCCGGCCGAAGAAAGAGAAGACCCAGAAGGCGAACGCGTTCCGTCTGCCCAAGCCACCGGCGCCTAAGCCCCCAGACAACTGGAAAGATCTCTCGGCGGAGAAGCTTCACATCAACGAAGAAGAACCTGACGAACCCACAAAGCCTGGCGGTCCGGCGGACCAGAAGGCGGCGGCCAAGACTGCCAAGAAACCGGTGGTGCTCAACGAGGACTGGACGCTGATCCGCACCAAGGATAAGCAGTGCGGCTGGGTGCTTTCACGCAACCTCAACATCTCGATTCCGGATGAGGTGGCCCAGTACGGAGAAGGCAAACGGATTGCCGCTTACTTCGACATGGGCACTGTGGATGATAAGGACAAGGGTGTGAAACATGATTGGCTGTGGGCCGTTTCGTCGGAGGTCCAGAGTTTCGATTTCGATGCCATCCGCGTGTTCACCTGGAACCGGCGGCGTCACCGCTACGAAACGGCGTTTCGTGCGCGCGATCTGGAGGGCTACTTCCCCATCCGAGTGGATGCAGCGGAACCGGGCTCCGTCAACCGGACGTTCTCGATCATTGAGCGGGATGACGATGGCAAGTACTGGCTTCGGCACTATGCCTTCAACGGAGACCGGGTGCGATTGATCGGAAGGGAACCCTTGCAGCCAGACACATCGGACACTGTGACGAAGGCCGCGCCGCTGGCGGTGGAACAGATGGAAGCCAAGGCAGCACCGCAGCCGGGGTGGCTGAAGCGGCAGTGGGCAGCGCTGAAGAAGCGGTTGGGTGGAGAGTGATGAGCACCCTGGAGCGCTGACTCAAGGCAGGCGTCCTCTCGGGCCGTCAATGCGTCATCCGCCGGAAGAATGCAAGAACTAAGCCATCGAGATTTTCGCGTCAGGCTCTTCGTGGCCCGTATCGGAGATTTCACCCGAGGTTCACGAGCCCCTACGGCACAACCATCACCGGAGCCTGCCAAAACGCGGCCTTCCGCCCAGTTGGATCCAGTACAGTCACTTGGCAGTCATACTTGCCTGGCGCCAGCGGCTCGAGCGGAATATCGAATCGGAATGGTACCGTTTTCAGCCGGTTATTAAGCCCCACCGCAACTTCCATCGGACGCGTTTCGAACACCTTCTCGTGCCCGCGATAGAAACTCACCACGGCGACCAGCGGCCGGATTCCGACCGCCCCCTGCTCATACGCTTCGACGTAGACGTGCATGTTGCGATTCTTGCTGAATACGCGGGTCACACTGGGGATTAACTTCTCCCCATCCTGAACCAGCGGGTTGGCTGCCTCTTCCCGGTCTTTACTCTTGACCGCGTTATACAGCGCATCCTTCAGGTCAATACGCTGGCTTGCCAGGACAACGGAACTGATCGGAAGGCGCCTGTCTTCATGGTTCAAGTTCGGAACTATAAACGTAGATTGATAGGTTCCAATCCGCCCCGTCTCGTCATCGCGCGCGAGAAACTTGATCGCGTACTTACCGGGAAGTAGCGTGAAGCCGGCATCGTATTCAATCGGACGCTTGGCCAATGCGATCGCCGTCGCATCACTCAGCTTCACGTTGACTTTGTCGCGCACGTTCGTAATGGTCGTGCCGTAGGCATCCTTAATTTCGCCGACGAAGTCGATGACGGTGCGTTCGGCGCCGCGGCGTTTGGCCAGGGCCAGTTCGCGGCCCGGAATCTTCACCACAATGGGGACAAAATATTCGGCCCGATTCAGCTGGAAATAATCGATCTCCATTGCAATCGTAAGTTCCGTAATCGGATCGGGCAGCATGAGCGCATCTTCCAACTGCCGCTCTTTGTCCGCCAAACTAAATTTGTTGAACTGTTTGCCGGCATAGTAGCCCTGCCGATAATCCAGGCTCGCCGCAGTGGCCGAATTGAGCGAAATCTTAATACGGCGGAATTTGCCGTCCTGGGCCGTGTTCGTGCTGTAGTACCCAATAATGTAGTAACTGGAAATGGCTTGTTGCGCCTGCTGGAGTCCTTTCGTAAGGTCGTTGCTGTCGAAAAGGGCCTTGCCGCCCGTGTCGGCCGCCAGCGCAAAGAGCGAATCCTGCGACTGCTGAAAATCAGTTACGTTGGCGAGCGCAGCCGCGCCCGAATACATCCCCATATTGCCCGGCGAGCCCTGCGTTGCGTCTCCCAAGGGCGCCTGCGCCACCAAGCCGCGCGCGTCAATCGGCCAGAACGACACGCCGGCACGAATGGCTGAATTAATAGTGGCGCGCAATTGCGCCTGGTTGTTCAGGCCATTCAGACGTAGGCCGCCCGCGAAATAAATCAGCGATTTCTTTTCACTCAGGTGCCCCAGCATCTGAGCCGCGGTCTGCAGGGCCGATAACTGGCGATCGGTGTTGAAAATGTTGAACTCGCTGTCGTCCTGGCCGAATGCCGCGCCGGTATCGGATGCGCTGGCGTCGTTCGCCGTCTCGCCAAAGCCTTGGCCTTCTCCAACGGCAAGTGTCTGGATAACGCTCAGGAGGCGGCCGTGATCGTCCGTGAAATCCTGCAGCACGTCAACCGCGCCACCCGAGTAACGCAGAATCGCCATGAGATCCGAAGAGGTCATCTGGGTCTGAATGAACTTCTGGGCTGCAGCCAAGGCGCGCAACTGGTCGGCGGGTTGCATGGCTGTCATGTCGAAGTAAAGGGCCAGTAGTCGCCGATCTTTGTACCGGTTGTCGCCGGGTATTTCAGGCGAGATTTGCGATCGCGCCAGCTTGTCGTAAATGTGGATCTGGTCAGGCGCGGAGCGCACTGCGGGCACATTACCAGGGCGCTCCGGCAGCTTTTGATAATCGAAAACACGAATGGCTTGCGGCGCATTGTCTTCGGTGACTGTGAAGTCCTGCGCGGTCAAACCGCCCATCGGGTTGCCCTGCTTGTCCCTGACGACGACGGTTTCGACGACCAGCTGAGTCGTGCCCTTAAAGGTGGCAGTTCCCGTGCTACCGGGCTGCGCATTCTGTCCAATCTGCTGCGCCGCGGCAGCGAGCGTTAATGAGAAAAGTGCGTAGATGCTCCGCCGCATAGGTTAGAACCTTAATCGCAATGTCATTTGGAGACTGCGCATCGCATTGGCTGCCGCTGGTAATCCGAACTGCGCGCTGTTTATGGTAGTGTTCCAGGCAGTAAAGGTAACGTGGTTCAGCGCATTAACAGCGTCAATGCGCAGGTCGAGATTCAAACGATCGCTGACCCGGAAGGTGCGTGCCAATGAAGCGTTCAACGTGAACTGATTCGGACCGGTGATGGAGTTTCTCCCGGCATTTCCCCATTGACCAGGTAGCGGCGCGGCGTACGCCGCGGGATTCAGAGACAAGCCGGAAGGAGCTTGGTAAAGGGGGGCGCCGGTGTAATCAGGCCGAATGCTTCCGGTCACTCCGGTGCCCTCGACAGGTGTCAGATAGACAGGCGTTTGCGGCAGCCCGGTGCCGGCAGTGATTTGCGTGGCCACGGTCCAGTCTTTGAGGAGTGCACCCTTCCTGCCACCAAACAAAGTTCCGCCGCTCAAGCCCATCCCGCTGGTGTATTGCATCTGTAGGCTCAGAAGTTGCCGCTGATCGAAGGTGGAAAGCCCGCGTTCGGCGCTCAGGTCGAGCCAGTTTTGGGCGATCGGCAGGTTCAGTGGTGCCGATCCACCAGACATGACGATGCCCGGGCTCGACGAGTTTTGCGCGCCGGCTCCCTGCCCTCCCAGCGCCGCATCGTCGTCGATGGATTTCGAATAAGTGTATTGGAGTGTCGCAGCCAAACCACTGTGCAGCCTTCGCCGTAACTGAACTTGCGCCGTTTCTCGCGTGGAATTGCCGTTCGAGGCGAGGTATGCAAACCCGGTGGGGCACGTCGGACACGGAATCGCCGCACCCAGTGGATACGTATTGGGAAGGAATTCCTGCACTCCGTGCGTTCCTTTGATTCCCAGGTACGTACCGGTCAGTTGGAGCGAGCCCGGCAAGTCACGCTGGACACTCACCTGCCAGTTCTGCGCATACCCCACCCTAAAATTCGGGTCGATCGCAAACGTGTTGATGGACGGCGCGTTGAAACCATTCGCCAGCGTCAACGGATTCGCTTCACTGTTTTGAACGCTGGAGGCCTTCGAAAGCGGCGGTTGTTGAGCCATCTGCAACGCGATGGTCTGATAGACCGACGTGTCGTAGTAAATTCCATAACCGGCACGAACCACCAGCGACGATCCGGCAACCGGATGCCAGGCGATACCAATACGCGGCTGGAAACCCCGTCTATCGGGTAGCACCAGCGAATCGGGATAGCGCTCGCCGGTCAGCGGGCCCACCGGGTTGCTGGCTACCACCGGCGCCGCCGCTGTATAACCAGGAACGATGTCCAGGTTGACCAGGCGGTTGTATTCTTCAGTGATGGGGGCGCCGTATTCCCAGCGCACGCCTGCATTCACGGTGAACGTGGGACCAACTCTCCAATCATCCGTGATGTAAGCGTCATAGGCCGGCTCCCGAAAATACTTGTCGGCATTGCCATAGGCGATGGCGCTTGTGTCAGGAATCCCGACCATGAAATCGGCGAAATCGGAGCCCGTTGCGCCGCCCGTGAACGTGAACGTTCCCCGGGGATTCTGTTGCGAAAGATAGTTAAACTGCTGCCAGCGGAAATCCGTTCCGAACGTGATGTTATGAGCACGGCGGTTCCATAGCATCGAGTAGGACAACCCGCTGGTTTGGTTTCGGTCGTAGGCGCTTTCCGCATCCGTGAGGCCGGCGATCCCGCTAGAGAAGTTGAGGCTGGGTGGACCCCAGTTCGTCGGATCTTGATTATTCCCCATAATCCCGGCCTGACCCGATACGTTCTCGCGATCTTCAAAGTACGGCGTAATCCGGCTGACCAGCCGGCTGAACTGTATCCCCACATTCAAGAACCACCGCTGGTTGAGCCGGTGCACCCAATTCACTTCCGCGTTGAGTCCCAGCACGTCGGTCGTGTCCAGAAAGCTAAACACATTCGAAGCGTCCGAGCGTGTGTTTTGAAAAGCGAAGCGGCCATAGATCTGGTCCTTGAAGCCAAGCGACTTATTGAGGCGCGATTGCAGCGCATCCTGATGAGTCGGGCTGAGAATTGGAATCTGATAGTTGTAACGGGTGTTGCCGGCGAAGTTCGGCAGCGGGTAAAGATTCAGCAAAGCTTGCGCTTGAGGGCTGATTCGGTTTTGAGGAATAACATTGCCGGGAAACGGGGCGCCCGTCGCGGGATCCACTATCGGACTTGAGAAAACGCCGTTGCGCTGTGCCACGTCCGGCATCAGCGCCGATTCGGTGTTGGCATTGCTGTTTCTGGTCCATTGGTAACCGACGAAGAAGTTCGGTCCGTTCTTAAAAAGATGCGGAATCTGCATGGGACCGCCCAAGGTCGCGACGCCTGTCAATTGGTTGTAAGCGGCCTTGGGGGTATCCTGGCCCGTCAACGAAAACGGCCGGGCATCGAGCGCGGAGTTGTTGAGAATCACCCCAATGCCGCCGTTATACAGACCCTTTCCGCCATTGCGGTTGTTGCCGAAAGCCGCCGCTTGCGAGAACGGTGACGCGGCTCCGTTATTCATGCTGCCATTGACCAGAAAGCCGTCGGCTGCACGCTGGCTAAGATCGTCTTCGGGCGTCTGTGCCGCGGGGCTTTGAATGTTCGCGGGCTCCTTTGGTTCGCTCGCCGCGGGCGGCGTCGACACCGTGGCGGACGCAGCCGGCTGCAGCTCGGCCTTCATCTGATCTAGCGAAAGCAGCTTCAATTCCCATTGAGCAGTGGGTGCGTTTGGCCCGACTACGACCTCTCGCCTCTCAATCGCAAAGCCGGACATATCCACTTGCATCTTCCAGATTCCGTCCCGCAGGTCCGGGAAAGAATAGATACCCTGCTGATCGGTGGTCGTCGAGAACTTTTGCTCGTCCTCGATCGCCGTCACGGTCGCGCCCGGGACTGGCAGGCCGTTGAATGTTACCTGCCCTGCATTCTGGGAAGCTGCCGCAACCGACACAGCGAGACTCAAGAGAATGAAGAGCCGGGAGTAGTAGTTAATTCCTCGCCATGCCATTCGAATGTCCCGCACGGCTATCCGTGGCGCAAACTGTCGTCAATTCTCGGTAGGCGTTTTCTCGATTTGGTCCACAATGACGACTTCCATGGGGGCCTTGCGCGGCTCGAGTTTCAAACCATAGCGTTGGACCGATTCGTAGATCGATCCGGCCGATTCTGCCGGAGCATCCGCTGTGGGGTGTTGGCCTCCACCGGGTGGCGGCATAGGCCCTGGCCTGCCTCCCGGCATGCCGCCCATGGTTTCGGGCGAAAACACTAGGTCGAAATCGTATTGACCCTGGATGCCCGTCATGTCCACGACGGGGCGCTCGGAGAACCGCGAAAGCATCTCCGCAAGATTCGGTAATGTCGCCGCTGGAGCTTTCAGGTGCGCCGCGGCCCCATCCACCTGTATCATCATATTTCCGCGCGGCGGCATCCCGCCCTTTCCCGGGTCGCCAATCTGGTTGCCAACCGGCGCGGCCTCCTTCTCGGCCGGCTTCAGCTTGGGGCCGCCCTTGGCCACGACCATCGCGTAGATAGCGTGCTCTTTGGTATCGCGATGCGCCGTCATCTTGAAGCGGTCGGCCAACAGCGCCTGCAGCATCTCCGGAACCTGATCTTTCGAGGCTCCCTCGGGGAGCTTCGCCACGATGTCGAAGTGGGTGCTGGAGATCCAATCAGGTCCCTGCACCTGGAATTCCTTCACCCGGTAGGCGACTCGAATGACATCTTTCAGAGGGACGTTGGTGTAGCGCAACATCCCTGCGTCCGCGCTCATGCCAATCCGCATCTGCCCCATCGGCATCGGTTGGGCGGGTTTGATGGATGCTACTTCAAACCCTATCTTCCCGGCTTGTTGCTGGCTTGCTGGCTGTTGGCCGAACGTCACGCAGCACAAAACAAGGGTCGTGCACGGAGTCCACAGTTTCATATTTCAAGCATGGACCACACGACGTGTTCGGTGCGCAAAATGTATGTAAGGTTTGTAAGCGCTAGACCGTCAGCTTGTAGCCCGCTCCCTTTACTGTCAGCAGGAAGCGTGGATACCGCGAATCAGCCTCGATCTTTTTTCTCAGTCCGGCGATATGCACGTCCACCGTGCGGCTTAGCGTATCGCCATCCAGGCCCCACACGTTTTCAAGCAATTCCTCGCGGGTTACCACCAGGCCGCGATGCTCCATAAGGTACTTCAACAGCCGAAACTCCACACGCGACAGCATTAGCGGCTTTCCGGCGCGCGTGATTTCGTGCTTCTGCAAGTCGATGTGAACGATGCCCAACTCCGCCCCTCCGCCGCTGGTGGCGGTTGCTCCGCCGCCCGACCGGCGAAGCAGCGCTTCGATGCGCGCCATCAACTCCACGGGCTCGCAGTTCTTCGGCACGTAGTCGTCGGCGCCCAGTTTTAAACCGACCACGCGGTCTACCACTTCTCCTCGCGCCGTCAGCATCAGCACCGGCGCGTTCACGCCCTCGCGCCGCAGATCGCGGCAAACCTCGAACCCAATCTTGCCAGGCAGCATCACGTCGAGCACGATCAGATCGAAACCGCCCACCAGCGCTCTTTCGTAGCCGGCCGGTCCAGTTTGCGTCCACTCGACTGCATAGCCTTCCGATTCAAGCCGGTCAATTACGCCCACCGCAAACGCGGCTTCATCTTCCACGAAGAGAATGCGCTTCATACCGGCAAGTGCATGGTGAAGCTACTGCCGCGGCCCGGCTCGCTCACCAGCGTCACACTGCCGTGATGGGCCTCGGCCGCGCTACGCACTAAGCTCAATCCCAGACCCGAGCCCGGAATCTGCGCCGCCACTGCCGCCCGGCCCCGGCTAAACGGCTCGAAGATCTCCGCCTCGTCCGCCGGGTCGATCCCGGCCCCGCGATCTTCCACCGTGATCTGCACTTCCTTTTCTGGCTTGGAATAAACCGTGCTCACCCGAATCCAGTGCCCGCCAACGGCATGCTTCTGAGCGTTGCTCAGCAGATTGTCGAATGCCGTCCGCAGCAGGTGCGCATCGCCCATTACCGGCGGCAGATCCGGACTCAGCGCAATCTCGACCTCGAATCCGCCGCGCGTCAGTTCTTCGCGTCGCGCGCCCACGGCTTCATGAATCAGTTGCCTCAGATCCAACTGGTCCTTCACCGGCCGCCGCAGCCCCGACTGGATCCCCGCATACTGCAAAGTTTGCTCCACCATCTCATTCAGCCGCCGGCTCTGCTGGTGGATCAGCTCGCCATACTGCTTCACCTTCTCCAGGCCCGACACCAAGCCATCGGCTTGGTTACGTGAAAGGATCGCGATGGCCGATACAGGCGTGCGAAGTTCATGTGAAACGCCGGCCACGAATTGCATTTTTTGATCGGCCAGCCTCTGCATGCTCCGTGACGCAATCACCAGGAACACGATCGCCGCCAGCAGTAGCGCCTCCACGGCTAAACTCATCAGCAAATCGCGCCATCGTGCCTGCTCGAAAGCGGCAGCCAATGACATCCCCTTACGGCCCACTTCCAATTCCCAGATGCCCGGGCCGAACAAGCTCGCCAGATTCGCAGCCCCTCCGGTGACGATCGACTCGACATGTTGTACAAATATCGCCGGCTGTCCCGGCGCCGGGCTCGCGCCGGAAGGCAATCTGGCAAAGGCCAACTGGCCGGGTGAGATTGAAAAAAATGGCTTTCGCAGATCCGCTTTCAGCGGGGCGCCGTAAAGAGCATCGCGTGGCCTGCCGAGCGACACCACGGCGAAATCGTACCCCCGAACCGAGGTCGCCCCAAAGCTTCGCAAGATCAATTCCGGGAAGAGGGTGTCGCGCAGGTAGGATAGGTCAATTCGCGCCACAAAACACCGGTCAGGCCGCCTGCTGAATGTTCTCAGGACCCGCATCCTCGTCGCACCGCGATCTACGATGTTGGCTGCGTCGATGATCGGGACCACCAGCGCGAACGGCTTCTCTATGGCTACCGGGGCACAGTGAGGAATCGCGATCCATTCCGGCAGCGCCCCGGATTCGAAGCGCCCTCCAATAGCGAGCCGTTGCGCTATCGGCGCGCCTTGCTCCGGAGTGTCGAGGTAATAGAGCTCGCCGATCAGCTTTGGCGTTCCGTTCAGCGGTTCGCCCGCCTGCAGGGCCGTCCAGGCGTCATTTTGCAGGAATGAAAATGCCTGTCCTAGGACGCCGTTGAACTCGCTTGCGAATAGCGAGGCCGCCGCATCCAGGTGTTCTTTTTCGCGCTGCGCGTCGGCGGCAGCCACTCGCGCAGACCAGCGGTACTGCACGGATCCAAGTGCGGCCAGCAAAATCAGCAATGCACCGCAGATGACCAGCAGTGTACGGGAGCCGAAAGATCGTCCCATCATCCAGCATTCTAGCCAAAGCCTGCACACGTAACAAGGACGCGCGTTAGCAAATGTGAAAATCCGCGGTTGGCTAACCGTCAATGGAAGCTGCCGGCGACACAGCTTCGCAAATCTATTTTGCCGCTTCACAAGAAGCGTTTAATCATCGTCGAAGGGTGAAACCACTTTGACGAGCCACAGCCCCCTGAAGTGGGCTTCGCTCGACCGGTTCTTGGAGGGTATACAAGATTAAGAACGATAAACGCTAGTGCAAACGGCGTTATCGTCGGTAATGGTGGCGAGCGACCGGCGGGCGGCTTCGTCCAAGCACACTTAACGGGAGTTTTGGACCGCTCTTGCCCCCAGGCGCCCTTAAATCAGTTGGATCAGCTATCGAAAGAGTCGGGCGTCTGTTTGCCACCGATCCGCCTCTCAGAAGTGCTAGTCTGAGGCCATCGGGAACATGGAGTCCGCTGCATGAACCCTTTCAAGCCCGAAGAGCAGAAGGAGCCTGAAGGTACTTTCAGCACCGAGCCCGCGCATGCTTCACTGTTCGCTCCCAGCCAGAAGTACCAGGAGGTGGCCGCAGCAAGGAAGCCCCAGTATGTCACTTACGCTAATCCTCTGAAGGATCTCGTTCGGGTAACGAAAACCGAGCGTTTAGGCGGTATTTGCCTGGCCTGACCCCGCTTCATGCCGATGTCTCAAACGCAATACTGGAAATCATCGGAGTGCCGGGTTCGTAGCCTCTTATTGAAATGAAATCTCAGGCAGACGCACCCAACCCAGCGCAAGCCCGAAGCATGCTCGATGAGATCAATATGGAGCTGCAGGACGGCCGACTTCGATTGTTCAGTCCGTCGAACCGAATGAATCAGCATTGTCTTACTGAGTTCGCTATCACCTGCCCAAGAGTGCGGCCCCTAAC
>JBAUOG010000888.1:0-2604 GCA_049579625.1 Bryobacteraceae bacterium | reverse complement strand
CTACTACGGCATGCTGCTGATGCTCGAAAAAGGCCAACACATCAGCCGAAAAGAGATCGTGCAGCGCCTGGTGGAAATCCTTTATGAGCGCAACGACCACGATTTCCGGCGCGGGACCTTCCGCGTCCGGGGCGACGTGATTGAGTTGTGCCCCACCTATGACGACAATGCCTATCGCATTGAGCTTTGGGGGGATGAGATCGAATCGCTCAGTCAGATTGACCCGATCCTTGGCCAGGTCAAGCAGACCTATCTGAGGCTGCCCATCTATCCGAAAACACACTACGTCATGGATACGCCGACCCGCGAGCAGGCCATGAAGAGCATCGAAAACGAACTCCAGTGGTGGCACAAAGAGTTGGAAGTGCAGGGCAAGCTCATCGAAGCTCAGCGCTTGTACCAGCGCACCATGTTCGATCTCGAAATGATCAAGCAGATCGGTTACTGCCACGGCATCGAAAACTACTCCAGGCATTTCTCCGGCCGGTTGCCCGGCGAAGCGCCGCCAACCCTTCTCGACTATTTGCCCAACGATGCGCTGATGTTCATCGACGAGAGCCATCAAACCGTCCCGCAGTTGCAAGGGATGTACCACGGCGACCGTTCGCGCAAGAACGTTTTGGTCGATTACGGATTTCGCCTGCCGAGCGCCCGGGACAACCGTCCGCTCACGTTTGAGGAATTCGAAAACCGCGTCAACCAACTCACCTATGTCTCGGCGACGCCGGGCCCGTACGAGCTAACTAAGTCGGCGGGCGTCGTGGTGGAACAGATCATCCGGCCCACGGGCTTGATCGATCCCGAAGTCGAGATTCGCCCCATCAAGGGCCAGGTCGACGACCTCCTGAATGAGATCCGCCTTCGCACCGAGAGGAATGAGCGCGTACTGGTTACAACCCTCACCAAGCGCATGTCCGAAGATCTGGCCGAGTATTACGCGGAAGTCGGCGTAAAGTGCGCCTACCTCCATTCGGAAGTGAGCACCCTCGATCGCATTAAGATCCTTCGCGATCTGCGTCGCGGTTCCTATGACGCGCTCATCGGCGTGAACCTGCTCCGCGAAGGGCTCGACCTGCCCGAGGTCTCCCTGGTGGCGATCCTCGATGCGGACAAAGAAGGCTTCCTGCGGTCGGCCGGTTCGCTCATCCAGACCATTGGGCGTGCTGCCCGCAACGTGTATGGGCGCGCCATTCTTTACGCCGACGTTCTGACCAAGAGCATGACGAACGCCATCAACGAGACGGATCGCCGCCGCGCGGTCCAACGGGCCTACAACGAGGCCAATGGCATCACGCCGCAATCCATCATCAAGCCCATTGATATGAGCTTGGTTGCCATTGCCGAGGCAGATTACGTGACGGTGTCGCTTGAGCCGGAATCGGGAGACGATGTTGCACTTACCGAGGAACAGCGGAACAATCTAATTGCAGAGCTTGAAATGAAGATGCGCGAATCCGCCAAAGTATTTGAATTCGAGAAAGCTGCGCAGTTTCGGGATCGGATCAAGGCTCTGAAAGCGAGCATCATCTATGAAGAGGCCCCTGCGGGTCGGCTTAGTGGTGGAGGGTAATTCAACCAGGTCTGCTGTTCTCCGGCTGCCCAGACTGCCGGAATTGATTGGTCCCGTCAAAGCTACCTCGCCGCGAGTTGGCCGGCGGCTTTCCAACTTTCTCCGTGCTGGTTACGTAGCGCACGACTACGAGGAACTGGCTGGCGCTGGTTTGGTCTTGATGCGCATCCCGGATGAATCCGTTCCCCGGACAGTTGCAGAACTGGCCGTGTCCGATTTGCCGTTCAAGCATCTTTCCTTTGTCCTTTGCGAAAGCTGGCTCTCGGTCGACTCGCTCGCGCCTCTCTCGAAGCGCGGCGCAGCCGTAGCCACCTTGGCATGCCTTCCCGGACGCCGCAACTGGTTTCTTGTAGAAGGCGACCTCCCAGCCGTGCGTCCTGTTCGAAGCCTGCTCGAGCTAAACGCTTCGCGGGCCATTGAAATCCGCCCGGGAACCAAGTCGCTCTGTTTCGCTGCCGGCATCCTCGCCGCGGCGCTTCCGATGCCCCTCTACCTCGCCGCTCAGGACGCGTTGCGCCTCGCGGGCGTCTCCGGCAACAACCTCAACACGATCCTCGAGGAGATGTCCCAATCGTTGTTCCGCGAGTTTGCGAAAGGCGCCCGGGCCGCCTGGGGTGGCCCGCTGACCGAGGCCAACAGCTTAATCAGCGCCGATCATCTCCTGCGCCTTGAAACCCTCAATCCGGAATTGGCCATCACGCTGGACGCCTATCTGACGCTGGCGAAACAGACATTCGTCCGGCAGCGTTCTCCCCGCCGAGTCCGGGCCTGATCGCGCTGGAGACTCAAGACCGGCTAGAACCCGACTTCCCACTTGATCGAGCACTTTCCACGGTTTGGCCGTTTCCGTTCGAGTAGGCTATTCGAGGATCACAGACTATAAGAGGACATATCAAGACTAATCCGCGCAAACCCTTTGACCGGCTGGACTTTGGGGCCCGAGACCGCGCTAAAGCGCGAAAAAGATGTCCTCAGGTCGGGCCGTGATGATCGCGACGCCGTTTATTGAGATCAGCCACAAAACGGCGGTCTAC
>JBAUOG010000887.1:0-3783 GCA_049579625.1 Bryobacteraceae bacterium | reverse complement strand
GTACACCGGCGGATACATCAACGACGTTGCTGTCAGCCAGCAAATCACCGCCCGGAACATGCTGATTCCGGGCGATTCGCTGTTCGGAAACTTTACGGAGTTCTATAGCAGCAACTCAAGGACGGTTCAGGTATTCGCTAGCTTCAACTTCTAAGTTGTCCTCGCGTCAAGCGCGAACTCATGACAGTAAAAGGGAGCCCTCGGGCTCCCCTTTTTATTGGTACCGAGCAGGCTCCGGCGACAACGCCCCTGCGGCGGGCCGTGCCGTCACCGCCCGTGCCCCAGTGCCCGGGATAAACTGTGTAAAGAAAAGATAAAACACTGTTTCGACAATAATTGTAGCAACCACACTTGTATTATTATTAAAATACTGGTTTATTTACCGGCTAACGAAAATGCTAATGATACGTCGCGTTGGCCCGAAAGAATCACGCCGCACTCGGATCAATCTACTGGCTACTGGAGAGCTATATTCCAAAGCTGGAATACATCGCTGTATGTAGTTGTATATCATTGATAAACAAGGGATAACTCCCAGGTCTAAATTCTCCAAACGGAAGCTCTAAATTCGCCCTCTGATCGCCCGTAATTCATCCTGCCCTAACGGCCGTCTAACGTATTGATGACAACGATTAACCTCTGCTACGATTTACTTATTTAGTGTCAGTTTTAAGTAATTCTAGATTGAAAGAGGTTAGTATGAACCAGTTTTTACGGCATAAGTGGCTAGGGCTCTTCGCTCTTTGCTTCTTGCTCGACGCCGGATTCGCCCGCGCTCAGGCCATAAGCGGCGACCTCACCGGCTCCGTGCTGGATGCTAGTGGCGGCGCAATTCCAAACGCAAACGTAACAGCGGTAAACGATGCCACGGGAGTCCGAACAACGGCTCAGACCGGCGACAGCGGAGTCTACCGCTTCAGCAACCTACCGGTAGGTCGCTATACCGTTTCGGCTTCTGCGAGCGGGTTTTCCACAGACACGTTGAAGAACGTCGACGTGACCCTTAGCACGGTCGTGACCGCCAACCTGACCTTGCCAGTGGGCTCGACCGCAACCACTGTTGAGGTGAATGCCGGTGCGGTGGCGATCGACACCACCACCGCGCAGCTGCAGACCACCTTCGATACAAAACAATTGCAGGACCTGCCTCAGGCAGCACAAGGGTCGGGCATTTACAACCTGAGCCTGCTAGGCGCGGGCGTGTCCAGCCAAGGTGGAATCGGGCAGGGCACGGGGCCTGCCATCGCAGGCCAGCGCCCCGAAAACAACAGCTTCAACCTGGATGGTGTCAGCAACAACAATTATTCGGTAACGGGACCGCTGGTCTACGTTCCAAACGATGCGGTTGGTGAGTTCTCGATCCTGCAGAACCAGTTCAACCCCGAATTCGGCGGTGGATCGGGCGGCATCTTCAACGCCGTGGTGAAGAGCGGCACGAATGCTTACCACGGCTCCATTTACGAGTACATGCAGAACCGCGACTTGAACGCGGTGGACTCGATTTATTGGGTCCAAGGCATCACCTCCAACCCGCGCTATGACAACAATCGCTTGGGTGCGAACATCGGCGGTCCCATTATCAAGAACAAACTGTTCTTCTTCGGCGACTTTGAGTACAACCCGGTCGGTCAAGTCGGCGTGCCGGGTTCGCCATTGACGGCGCCGACCGCTGCCGGTCTGCAAGCCTTGGGCAACATTCCCGGCGTCAGCGCCACCAACCTCTCCGTTTTTCAAAAGTATGTGCCGGCGGCTCCCACCAATGACCAAGGCTCTATCAGCGTGCTCGGAACCCAGATTCCGGTTGGCTCAATTGCGTTCACCTCGCCCAGCTACACCAACAACTATGATGCGGTTGCCTCCATCGACTACAACATCAGCGACAAGGATCAGGTGCGCGGCCGCTGGGTCTACAATCGCCAGACGGCCATCGATACCGCCGCCAACATTCCGGCGTTTGACGCGGTCGCTCCCAACAACAGCTACCTCTTGTCCATCTCGGAATTCCACAGTTTTGATCCGACCATGCAGAACGAATTCCGCGGATCCTTCAGCCGGAATGTGAATGCCATATCCGCCGGGTCCTTCACATTTCCCGGCCTGAGCGCATTCCCCAACCTGACAATCGATCAACTAGGAAGCCTGCAGATCGGGCCCGATCCCAATACGCCCACCGGAAACATCCAGAACCTGTTGCAAGTGTCGGACAACATGACCAAGGTGTTGGGCCGTCACACCATCAAATTCGGCGGCAACTTCGTCGACGTCATTACCACCAACTACTTCATCCAGCGCGTTCGGGGCGACTATGAGTACTCCACCCTCTCGCAATATCTCCTCGATCTCACGCCGGATGTCCTCGGTGAGCGTAGCGCCGGCCCCACCAGCTATCCGCAGGGCTTCCTGCAAAGCGCTGCCTTCGTGAACGACGATTTCCGTGTTCGTCCCAACTTAACCATCAACCTGGGTCTTCGCTATGAGTACGTGACCACGCCGATCGCCTCACGCTACCAGCAATACAGTGCTCCGGCGAACGTCTACGGTGGCATCACGTTTGCCAATCCGTTGCCGAGCGCAACCGACTTTGCTCCGCGAGTCGGGTTTGCTTACTCTCCCGGAACGGACGGCACCTGGTCAATCCGCGGCGGCTTCAGCAAGTCCTATGACTTGACGTACGGGAATCTAACGGCGAATTCAGCGCCCCCCTATTTCCAACAGACCAATGACGTGAATCTGAGTTCCAATGCACCCGGCTTCCTGGCGGGCGGCGGTTTGTCCGGTGCCTCGGTGCCCTTACCGACTGACCCCGCGGGTGCTCTCGGTGTCGTTGGCTCTTACACATTCGGCGGCCAACGGCCCTACGGCTTGACTTGGACCATGGGTGTTCAACACGTGTTCAAGAAGAACTACACATTTGAAGCACGCTACATCGGGACCAGGGGCGTCCACCTTTGGACGCAATCGCGTTTGAATATCTATCCGTTGGTATCCCCTTCCAACTACATCCCGACCTACTTCACCAATCCGGGTGCGGCCACGTTCGCCTCTCTTGGTCGAACGCTGGGAGACGTGCAGAACTACATCGTCCCCGGGGGCACGGCGGACCTGCCATTCAACGGCCTCGCTTCGCTGGGAAGCGCCAACAACATAACGGGCTATGCACCTGAGGCAAACTCCCTCTACAACGGACTCGCTTTGCAGTTGAACCGGCGCTTCTCAAATGGGCTCCAGTTCATCGCCGCCTACACCTGGAGTCACATGGAGGATAACGCCACCGCGACCAACTTCTCCACCTACCTCACCCCCCGCCGCGCGCAGGATTTCCAGAATTACCACGCGGAATGGTCTAACTCCGCCCTCGATCACCGGCAGCGCTTCACGTTCTCGCCGGTCTATGAGTTCCAGCCGTTCAAGAACGGCAACTGGTTCGTGAAGAACATCGTGGGCAATTGGAACATCTCGGGTACCTACACATATGAGACGCCGGAATATGCAACCGTGCAGAGCGGTCTGGATTCGAACCTGAACAACGATTCCGCTGGCGACCGCTCTATCGTTAATCCGGCTGGCGCGGCGAGTCTGGGCACTGGCGTTACGCCCTACAATGCCGCCGGTCAACCGGTGGCGATGGGCGATCCGAGTACCGTCGCCTATGTGGCCAATAGCTCGAATGCTCGTTATGTTTTGGCCGGCTCGGGAGCACTTGCCAATTCAGGTCGCAACACGTTCCCGCTCAAGCCAATCGATAACATCGATCTCGCTTTGAAGAAGCGCTTCAATTTCACG
>JBAUOG010000886.1:0-7109 GCA_049579625.1 Bryobacteraceae bacterium | reverse complement strand
GGAACACATGCACCGGAGAGGGTTGCTGGCATTATTCGAGCGACTGCCCGTAGTGCTCCGGCTGCTAGCCACTGCGATTTCTCTGTGGGTGGAGGAAACGGCCGAGTTTCTCCGCAGACTGGAGGTGGACCGCGAAGACGTCGGGCAGTTTTTTGGAGCCGGCGATGCATTTCGCGATCGAAGCGATCCAGATGTAAACTACCCCGGCGCCGTGGAGGAGATCTCCTGCGGGCTCTCTGACCCGCATAGGCGGGGACGAAACGTAAAGATTGTCCGTTTCGCTTCGGGTCTGCAGGTGGTCTATAAACCGAAGAGTCTCGCGATTGACGTCGCCTGGTTTGGACTGACAGAGTGGATCGGCCAGCGTACCGGCATCGCGTTTCGCTCCCCACGGGTTTTGAATAGAGGCGAGTGGGGCTGGGCCGAGTTCATCGCACACGAGCCCTGTAAAGATGCCGAGTCGGTGGAACGGTTCTACCGCCGCGCCGGCCATCTACTTTGCCTGCTGTACGCCACCGAGTCCAGGGACTTTCACTCGGAAAACATGGTGGCTTGCGGCGAATTCCCCGTGCCTATCGACCTCGAAACCGTTTTCAGCTCCGAGCCGTTGGCGCTGGAAGAGCTAGCGCCCGCGAGCCTGCAGTTCCAAGGCTCGGTGGCCCATACGCTCATGCTGCCGATGTGGATGGAATTGAGTGGCCGGAGCGATGCCGTTGATATGAGCGCGTTGGGATCGCGGTCGGAAACACAACCGGGTACCACCAGCCGCGGTTGGATCCACCCGAATAGCGACGCGATGGAGTTCGTTACGATTCGACAAAAACTGACGCGGCAACCGAACGCTCCATTTCTGGCGGATGGGGCCTCGCCGGATGTCGGGCAGTTCGCGGGTGCGGTGGCGGACGGGTTCGCAGAGGCTTACAACTGTCTGATGGCGAATCGCGATGGGCTGCTGAGCGCGGGTGGTCCGCTCGAGCCATTCCGTAGTTGCCAGACGAGGCATGTGCTAAGGCCGACCTTTATATATTCCAAGGTTGCGGAACGGGCGTTGAATACGAGCTGCCTTGCTTGCGGCGTCGAACGCAGCCTGGAGTTCGAGGGGCTCAGCCGGCATTTTCTGGCATCACACGAGAGTCATGGCAGCCGCGCCATGTTCCGGGCGGAGGTTCGCACCCTGGAGCAGCTTGATATCCCCTACTTTCAGCTCCAGACCGATTCGCGCGATCTGCTTGATGGCGAAGGCGAGGTTGTGGAGAGAAACTTCATCAAGATGGCGGGTTACCAGAAAGTCCGGCAGCGCATCGCGTCGCTCTCCAGCGCCGATCGAGCGTTTCAGACGGCCCTGATCTGGGCCAGTTTCGTCGCCCGCGATTTCGGCGGCCCAGGCCAGGAACCGGTATTCGGAGCGGTGCGCGGGGTTCCGGAGCCGGGCCAAATGCTGGAGGCCGCGCGCGGAATTGCGCATGACATCGAGGGCCGAACCATCTGGAACGGAGGAGAGGCAAACTGGATCGGACTCGATACATTGCCGGTCAGCTTACGCTTGCACGTACAGACCCTCGGACCTTCGCTCTACGGCGGGTTGGCAGGCGTGGCGGTCTTCCTGGCGGCCGTGTTCGCGGTGGATGGAGGACCGAAGTACAAAAAGGCCGCTGTGGGAATCGCGCGTACGCTGCGGCGTTCTCTGGTGGACTCGGCGCAGGACGGGAAAACGCTGCGAACGGCTTTCCTCGCCGCGGGGATTGGCGGGGCGACCGGGGCGGGTTCAATCATCTATGGGTTGCTGAAGGCGGGACAGATCCTAAACGACGAAGGGACGATGGACACGGCGCTGCGCCTGTCCCAGTTGTTGGACGGCGACGCGATCCGCGCCGACAAGAATCTGGATGTGATCGGCGGGGCGGCGGGGGCGATCCTTTCCCTATTGGCACTCTGGCGGCAGACGGGCGGAGCAGAGCTTCTGGAAAAGGCGGTGCTTTGCGGAGAGCGTCTCCTGGAGATGCGAACCACGGACGGAGCATGGCTGACCACCGCGCGGTGCCCGCTGGCTGGTTTCTCGCACGGGGCGGCGGGGATCGGGTTGGCGCTGCTGCGGCTGCACGCGGCTGCGCCGGACACGCGGTTCCAGCAAGCGGCGCTGGCTGGCTTCGCGTACGAGAGCACATTGCTTTCGCCGGAAAGATGCAATTGGCAGGACCTGCGCGACCACATTACGAATCGCTTTGCTGCAGCGGGCTGGTGCCATGGCGCGCCAGGGGTGGCGCTATCACGGATTGGGGCGCTGAAACTGGGTTTGGCGGACGAGCTGGACTCGCCGCTGCGCGCGGATCTGGATGTTGGCCTCCGGTATCTCGCGGGAGGGGAAATCGTGAACATTGGGACCGTTTGCTGCGGAGAAATGGGGCGCGCGGAAGTGCTGCTCGAAGCGGCGCGGTATTTGAACCGTCCCGAACTGGAAGTTCAAGCGCGGCAGCGCGCCTCCTGCGTAGTGGCGGGCCTTTTGCCAGCTTCGGAGAGACCTTTCATTCCCGGGTTCTTCCAGGGCTCGGCGGGAATTGGCTATGGGCTTCTGCGTTTGATCGCGCCGGATCGCCTGCCCTCGATCCTTCTTTGGGAATAACCGGGAACTTAGGCAGTGGCGCACCTTAAGTACCGAGTCTATGCCCCGACCGGAAGGTGACATGCCGGCGGATTCCTTTGGAGTGGGGCGTAACGTTGCTCCCAAGGAGCTACCGTATCGGGCAACCTCATCGCAGTGTGCAGAATGCCGCCGGAGTCCTTCTCCAACACTAAGCCTTTCCCATCCAAGGGCTTGCAAGGATTCCGCCTGATATGTCCCGTTATCGTCGGTCCGTTCTAGGCGGTCTCGAATTTCGAACCAGTCTTGCATCCTTCCAGCGCATGAGGCAATGACGGCCAGAGAGGACGCCTGCGTTAAGTTAGTGCCTATGTTATTCAATGGATGCGGTCCCGCCGGTCACTCGTCGATGCGTTGCACTCGTTGAACCGTTCCGCGCAGACGCCGCGTCGGGGGCTTCCCGCGATTCCGCCTGATGAGTCTGTGCGGCCGGAGTGATATCCATAATAGGAGTTCAATTCCATGAATCTCTTAATCCGTTCCGCCGCACTACCGCTGTTGCTGGCCTCCGCATTCGTCGAAGCGCAGCAACCCGCCGCCGCTCCCGCCCCCACCACCGCAGCGCAGGCTCCCACACGCGACACGAGTTACATCGACGCCCAAGGCACGGCACACGTCACCCGTGTCGTTCCGGTTCCGAAGACCATCAGCGCCGAGGCGCAGCGCCGTCTCAGCCAGCCCGCGCCCGACCAGGGTCCACCACAGTCTCTGGCCGACCGCCGCAAAGGCACAGATGCCTACACCGCTCGTGCGCGCGAGGAATGGAGTCGCCTCTGCCCCAATCAGCTGGTTGAAGATAAGATGGCCGGTGTTCCGGTGCGCATCGTCACGCCGGAGGGGTTGCCCGAGGCCAACCGCGACAAGGTGCTCCTGAACCTGCATGGTGGCGGCTTCAACTCGGATTCCGGCTCCTACACGGAGTCAATTCCCATCGCAGGTTACAGCAAGATCAAAGTCGTCGCCGTGCTTTACCGGCTGGCGCCCGAGCATGCGTTCCCCGCGGCCGTCGATGATTCGGTGGCTGTCTACAAAGAGCTTCTAAAAACCTACCAGCCCAGCCACGTCGTGATCTATGGCACCTCGGCCGGGGCCATTCTGACCGCTGAGGTGGCCGCCCGACTGAAGCAACTGGGCCTGCCGCTTCCCGTTGCTCTCGGCATCTTCAGCGGCATGGGCGACTTCGCCCGCGACGGCGACTCAATATCGATCTATGCCCTGAGAGGCTTTTCAGGGCATCTCGATCCACCTGAGCCAAAACCTCATGACCCGGAATACGTGGCGGCCACCGACCCACGGGATCCGGTGCTCTCGCCGATCTTCAGCGACCTGCATGGGCTGCCGCCTACGCTGTTCATCACCAGCGGCCGTGATCTGCTGCTCTCCGGCACCGTCAACCTGCACCGCGCCTACTTGAACGCCGGAGTCGATGCGCGGCTGGTGGTCTTTGACGCTCTGCCACACGCCTTCTGGTACGACTCCACGCTTCCCGAGGCCATTGAGGCCAACCACATGATGGCGGACTTCTTCGTGCAGCAATTAGGAAAGTAAGCCGTTCGGCGACTCACGCGTCGTGCAGATTCCTCACCGCATCTATCTTCGTCGCTCTTAGCAGCGGGAGACTCGAGGCCAGCAACACGATTCCCAGTACGGCAGCTGCGGCGATTACTATCGTCCCTACGTTCTGTACCGAGACGCCGAATAACTCGCTCTTGAGCCACTTCGAGGCGGCCCAGCTTCCGAATGCGCCGAGCAGACCACCCAGAAGCGATAACCGCAGGGCGTGTGCGCCGGCCCAGCGGAGAATCTCAGCCCTGCGCGCGCCCATCGCCACGCGAATTGCAATTTCGCGTTGCCGCACGCTGACCCAGTAGTTGAGGACGCCGTAGATCCCGACCGCCGACAGCGTCATCGCCAGCAGCGCAAACAAGCCGAGCAACGAGGCGCTGAAGCGGCGGCGTTCTAGCGTCGATCCGAGCCACTGAGGGAAGGGCCGCAAGGATTGAATCGGGACGTTGCGGTCGATAGCCGCGACTTTGCGTCGCGCCGCAGGCTCCAATGTCGCCGGATCGCCCGCCGTTCGAATCATTACGACCATTACCGGAGACGCCTGCTGGGAAAAGGGAAGGTACATCTGCTCGACAGGATCCTGATCCAACCCCATCTGCTTCACGGAGGCGGCCACGCCAACGATCTCGTACGTCGGTCCCTCCCTGTAAGGCCCGCCAAATTTGAGTTGGTTTCCAATGGCGGCCTGTGGAGTGCTCCACCATTTGCGCGCAATTTCCTGATTGATGATAGCCACCGGCCGGCTCTTCCCGCGATCCGCGCTGTTAAAGTTGCGGCCCGCCACCAGAGGGATCCGCATCACCCGAAAGTAGTCGGCGTCGGCCACGTTAAAGAGCGCAAGCGGCACCTCGCCCCGCGCCGGCGTCGGTTTGCCGGGGATTGAATACCAATAGTCCCCGCAATCGTCCAGCGGGCAATTGATGGCGCCGACCGATTCCACGCCTGGCTCGGCGCGCAGGCTCTCCATCAGTTGCGTATAAAACTCCCGCTGCGACTGTTCACTTCGGGACGGAGCCTGCGGCAGTTGCAGTTCCAGCGCCAGCACGTGATCGGGATCGAAGCCGGGTGAACTGGTCTGCGCGGTGATGAGGCTCTGCAGCAGCAAGCCGGATTCGAACGCCAAAACCACGGTAACGGCGATCTCGGCGATCACCAGACCGTTGCGGAAACGGTTGCCCTCCTTGCCTCCCCCCGAAGCCGCCGAACCCTCCTTTAAAGCGACCGTTAGATCGATCTTGCGCGAGTTGTAGACAGGCGCGAGGCCTGCTAATAGTCCGACCAGCACCGTGACCAGGCCGCCGAATAACAGAACATTCGGGTCCACGCTCGCTTCGGAGAGGCGCGGAATATTTGCCGGCCCAGCCTTTACCAGTGCGCCCAGGCAGAGTTTCACTAAGATCAATCCGGCGAACCCGCCCAAAGCAGCAATAGCCAAGTTCTCGGTAATCAATTGACGTGTTAACCGCGCTCGTCCCGCGCCAATCGCGCTGCGAATCGCCATCTCTCGTGCGCGGGTTGTACTGCGGACCAGCAGCAGGCTCGCGACGTTGGCGCAAGCGATCAACAGCACCAACACGGCAGCGCCCATAAGGGTCATGAGAGTCGGCCTGATCTCGCCGGTACGCGACTCGGTCAGGAATTCCGCCGCGGCGCGATGATCGCTCTCCGGCCCGGGATCTTCCAGGGCCAAGCGCTGCATGATGCCATTGAGATCGACCCGCGCCGCCGAAATCTGAGTGTCCTGCTTGAGCAGGCCGAGCGCGAAGATGGAACCGTGCTCGCTGCGCTTCAGGCTTTTGGCCATGCCAGGGCCCAGCGGCAGGAAGAAGTCCACCTTCTTGGAGAAGAACTGCGTCCCCGGATGCAGCACGCCGATGATCTGATACGGCTTGCCATTGAGCGTGAGCGTCGCGCCCACTGCCGCAGGATCGCCGGCGAGCATCTTCGACCAGAACTCACCGCTGACGACCACGGCATCCGGTGCCCCAGGTTGGTCATCGGCGGCGGTGAATGTCCGCCCCAGCAGCGGGCGAGCTCCCGTCAAAGGCAGGAAGTTACTGGTCACGACGCCGGTGTGCGTCAACACGGCGTCCCCGCGTCCGGTCATGGTGAGGTCCGCCCATGTATAGGCGGCCATGTCGTCGAAGCTGTGGTTCTCACTGCGCCAGTGCTGGAAGTTGAGCCAGGAAACGCTGAAGCCCGAGGCATTAGCGGTTGATTCCCTCAGCGACACAAGCCGCTCGCCGGAAGGGAAGGGAAGCGGCCGCAGCAGGACGGAATAGACCACGCTGAACATGGCCGCGTTTACTCCGATGCCCAGCGCCAGAGTGAGGATGACCACCAGCGAAAAGCCAGGCGACCTGCGGATGCCTCGTAGGCCATAGCGCAGATCCTGCAGAACACTCTCGATTCGAGGGAATCGCCAAGCCTCTACCGCGAGTTCGTGCGCCAATGTTTCGTTACCCAGTTTGCGGAGTGCCGTTGTGCGTGCCTCGTCCGGTGACATGCCGTCGGCGATGTTCTCGTCGATAGCCAACTGGAGATGCGAGCGGAGTTCGTTACGCAGGTCGTCGTCGACGCTCCGTCGGCGAAGCGCATGGAGGATCTTTGACCAAAGTTCACGATTCATTCGACCTCCGGCGCCAGGACTCGCCCCATGGCTTCCACAAACCGTTCCCACTTGGAGTTCTCGGCGGCTAACTGCTTGCGGCCAAGAGCAGTCAGCCGGTAGTATTTTGCCCGGCGTGCCTTGGGCGTTGTTTCCCACTTCCCCTCAATCCAGCGCCGCTGCAAAAGGCGCTGAATGGCAGGATATAGCGACCCGTTGTCGACCAGGAACTCCTTCTCGGACTGCTTCTCCAGGAAGACCGAGATTCCGTAGGCATGGTTGGGCGCGGCCTGGAGG
>JBAUOG010000885.1:0-12923 GCA_049579625.1 Bryobacteraceae bacterium | reverse complement strand
CTTCAGCGCCTTGGACGAACGCGACCGGCCAGGTAAGCATGTAAGCTGCTGCGAGGATCACCCGCCCAGTCCATAAGCGGCCACTCATGAATCTTCTCCCCTGCTTGGAGTCCTGACAGCGGCTCCTGAAAGCAGTAACATCCTTAATTTACCGCGAAGGGCTTAAGCCCGTCTAAGAAAAAGGTTATTCTTTCTCTTACATCTGCAAAGATTCTAAGCCGGCTTTTACATGACGGAGACGTTGCGATCATTTCTCGGCTCTAGGTAATTGCGGCTAGAGTCTCGCCCCCTCTCCTGTTCCTTCGAGTCCTCCGTTCCTGACGGCTGAGATCTCATCACAGAAAGGGCACGGTTCACATCGCCAACGTCCGCCCATCCAAGCGCTCCGCCGCACAACACAGCCAGGCTTTCGGAGCGGGCCGAAAGTACGTCTTTACAAAAACTGCTGGACGAGATGCTGCGGTAAAGGTCGAGCATGAGCGCTTCCTCGTACTTAGTTAACAAAGCGGGCGCAATACCCTGGAAGCGCGAGTACAGGGACGGGACAACTCGTGCCACGAGGCTCAGGAAGGAGCCAACGCTGCCCACCATGATGAAGCTGTTCCACAAACAACCCCTGTCTGCCAGCTCGCTGGCGACTGACAGAGGAGGTTTCTCCCAGAAGCGCCGCACGCAGCAAACGGCGGCAGGTCCGGTCGCAGCAAGAGGGTCGCCGGGCTCGATCCAGCCATACTCTGTCTCCAACCTGCTCGGAGTGATTCCGAGCAGGATCACGGAGTCTGCGTTCGATTCGGCAAATTCAAATGCTTGGTGGACGCAAGCGGAAAGAGCCTCGTTGTCGGCGAAGTAATGATCCGAAGGAAAGTATGCGACCTCGGCCTGAGGATCGAACTTGTGTAGCCGCATCAGGCTGTAGACGATTGCCGGACATGTCCCTCTGTTAAGTGGTTGTACAACAAGGCCTCCGCTTCGCCTGCTAAGCCTGTGTTCGCAATAGAAACTCTCGTGCGCTTTGGTTACGACTGAGCACGTTCTGTCTGGACGCACGATCCGTTCGACTCTTCGCAGTGTTTGATCCAGCAGTGTTTCCGCTCCGAGGACGCGGCAAAACTGCTTCGGCCGGTCGTCGCCAGAGAGTCTTCGTGTCAGTGGCAGCAGTCGCGTGCCATCGCCACCCGCGAGAATTATAGCCCAGCGATGGCTCAGTGCGCTTGCGGGACGGGGGCCCGCTTGTGTGTGTCTTGTCATTTCGTACCCAATCCTCATTCGGCAGGATAGCGGGGCGATGTAAGGACAAGATAAAGAGGAAATTATGTTTTTCTTGACTGCTAAGGGCGACGATCCCTCCAGGCTCATCACGTAAAGCTCCTCTGTGCCTGTCGCACAGCTCGGAACCCATCGAACTATGAGGCCGGCATAGAGACGGCGTTGTTCCACCGGGTCGATGATTGAATCGAAGGTGGTGAACCGGACTGCGGCCTTCGTGTTCTTGATCGGCGATAAGTTCTACGGAACGATTCGGGCGTTCGTTCCTGGAGGGTCCCCAGAAAGTGAGGTTCTACTACTTCTTCCGTTTGTTCGCGACAATCTCTCGCGAGAAATGAACCACGAAGCCGATGGTCACTGCGACAGCAAGAAGACTGGCAATCAAACCGACAGGCTCGCGGTCAAAATGGGCCAGTCGCTTGGCCAAGCCAAATACGCAAACCGCGAATGCGGTGAGCCCGGCGGCAAGCCTGACGTAGTTCCCCATCGGTCACAATCTATCGAACGAAACGGCCAAGCCGATGAAGCGAATGGGCGTTAACCAGTCAGCACAGGTTGACCGACTCCGCGATAGCCGACATGACACTCTTTACGTGGCGGCTCCCGATTGAAACGAGAGCGGGAACAAGCAGCCGCCTGGTCCGCTGACACCAAGGAGTACCGCCACTGTCGGCCAAGCTGCCTTACTCGCCATTCACACCCGAAGCCATTTCTCACTGTGCCAGTCTCACCATCACCAACGCAAGCGGAGTATCCATGAGGCTCAAGTTGCATTCGCGCTTTCGAAGCTGCCAGAGTTGTTCGGCGAGATCCAGGTTAGCTTCGGAGAGTTCAATTTGGCGTCCGGCCCTCCCCTGGGTTTTCAATGCACGGGTAGCCTTGGCAAGTAATTCACGTAACTCCGCGGGAGGATTCGGCTTTGCGCATTGACTGACTTCGTTCAGCGTAAGTTCAACCAGTCTGAGGCTGCGGCGGAAGCGCTCCTCAGAGCCGAGGCCTCTCAGCGTGGGATCCAGTTGCAGCACTTCGTCGCAGCGATCCAGTTGGCGCAGGACTTCTGGATCGTCGGGCGCCAGGCGCAGCGCGGTCTGAAAATCCCGCTGCGACGCGCGGTAGTTACCTCGGGTAAACTCCGCTTCGCCCATTCCCTTATAACCGTCTGCATTTTCGGGTGCGTCGCGAAGGATCCCCCGAAACACCTCAGCCGCCCGCGCCGGAGATCCCGCCATTAGGAACAGTTCGCCGATGTGGGTTCGCGTCTTAATATCTTGGGGAGCATCTTCCTGAACGGGCAGCAGTTCGGCGAGCAACTCTTCTTTGAAATTCTGCTTGGCCAGCAAATCTATAAGTTCGAAACGCGAACGGCGGCGGTTCTGCTCGGCGTCTTTGCTCCAACGCCCGTAAATGGCTCGGTGAAAATACGAGATTGCTTCTGCAAACCTTCCCTCTTTGGCCAGAACGCGGCCCATCAGCAAGCTGGCCAGACCATCGGTCGGTTCACTCTCCAGTAGGTCACCGAGTGTTGCTTCCGCCCCTCTGGTGTCGCCCGCCGCGAGTTGAGCTCCCGCGAGCGTTCGCAGATAGTCGCGATTGCCGCGATCAATGGAGAGCGCATCCTTGAGGCGCTTAATTGCTTCCGCATTCTCACCCCAGCCCATCAACACCCGGCCTTGTTCGAATAGGCGCGAGGCCTCTACCCGGCTTTCATTGCGATCCATTTTGGCCAGAAACGTATCGGCCATGAAAAGTGCCGCAATGGCCAGAAGGGTCAACACGAGAGTCCCGAGAAACGGTCCCGCCGCCAAGGCCTGTCTCACAATTCGCTCCCGTTCGCCAAGCCATAGGTCTTGAGAATGTCGTCCAGCCCTACAACCCCCAGTAACTGGCGTACATTGGCGCGGCTGACGACAGGCAGCACATTCATTCCACTGGATCCCATGCGGGCGAGCGCCAGGCTCAGGCTATGGTCAGGATGGACGTGCGGTAACCCTTCAACCGTCGAATAGGGACTTCCGCGCAGAATCTCCGACACCTGCCTTTCGGATCCGTTGCCTGCAGCGGCCTCCTCGATCTCGCGGCTCCTGACCATTCCTCGCAGCCCGTCGTTGCCTACAACGGGCCACGCATTGAAGGCGCTCTCTTTAACCTGCGCCAGTATCCCTCCGATCTGAGCATCCGGCGACAAGACTGACGAGGCCGGGCGCATGGCTTGATGTACCTGATTTTGGTCGCCCTGTACACGGGATTGAGCGGTGGGGAGATGTATGCCTTCTTGGCGAGCCAGGGCTTCGTAGATCGGCTCTTTTTGAAGCTTCTGCGAAATAAAGAAAGCAATCAGGTTCGAGATCATCAGCGGGACGATAATCGTATAGTCGCGAGTGATCTCAAAGATCATCATCACGGATGTTAGTGGTGTCCGGACAATTCCGGCGAATGCCGTTCCCATGCCGACAAGGGCGTACGCACCGGGCCCGGCTGTGGAGCCTGGGAACACGGCGTGAGCCACACCTCCTACCGCCGCTCCCATCATTGCGCCAATGAACAAACTCGGACCGAAAATACCACCGGCGTTGCCGGACGCATAACAAACCGCTGTCGCGACGATTTTCAGCACCGCAAACAGTACGACGAGTTTTAGGACAATGTCGCCGTTTAATACCTTCTCGACGTTGTTGTATCCAACCCCTAATACTTCGGGCACGAAGTAGCCCAGGAGTCCAACTGTCAGTCCACCGGCGACTGGCTGAAACCACACGGTCCATTGTGGCAAGCGCATGAACCATGCGCGAAGACCCAAAAGTAGCTTCACAAAGAGAACTGATCCAAGACCGCCGACCACGCCGAGCACGGCGTAAACGCCAAACTCGGCGGGATTCACCAACCTGTATCCGGATACATGGAAAAGAGGGTCATCTCCCAGGACCAGGTGGAGCACTATCCAAGAAGTTGCCGCACTCAGTACCACGGAGCCGAGAACGGTAGCGTGGAGATCTCCCAAAATCTCTTCCAGTGAGAACAAGACCGCCGCTATGGGCGTATTAAATGCCGCCGCCAACGCCGCGGCGCAACCGGCTGGTACCAGTGCCTTGACCCGTTTCGGATTGAGTCCCAGGTTCCGGGCTACTACCGAGGCAAGTCCGGCGCCCACATGCACAGATGGGCCCTCCCGCCCTAACGCGATGCCGCTGGCAAGTGAGGCTGAGCAGCAAAAAAACTTGCCTAATACTGTACGAAGCGATATGCGTCCGTTATTGATGAAAATCGCAGCTTTCGTTTGTGGGATTCCACTTCCCCGCGCAAACGGAAAATAACGCCAAAGAAGATAGCCCGTACTGAGCGAACCCAGTACCGGAGCGAGTAGCCGCCGCCACCCTGAAGCTTCGGCGGGATAGATCCGGGCGGCCAGACGCCCGGTCAGCAGAATAAACGCCACGACGACCAAGCCTACAAGGGCTCCGATTACCAGGCTCAAAACAAGAACTAACTGTTCGTCGTTTCGCCGCAGTCTGTCAAGGCTTCTGCGGAGCTTGCCAATCAATGGATGATTCCCTTCCGAACGGCATACAGAATCAGCTCCGGCACCGTGTGCAAGTTCAACTTCTGTAGAATGTGTGCCCGGTGCGTTTCAATCGTATGAAAACTCAGATTGAGAAGATCCGCGATCTCCTTGTTGCTCCTGCCTTCGGCGGCCAACTGCAAAACTTCGCGTTCGCGTCCTGACAACAACTCAAGAGTATCGGTCTTCTGCTTGTCTGCCATCTGCCGAAAGCTGTCTTCCTGGAGGAGCAGCCGAATCTTAGGGCTAAAAAACGAATGCCCCTGGCTGACCGCATTGACTGCACCAATCAGGTCGGCCTTGAGTGAGTCTTTTAGTAAGTAACCGCGGGCGCCGGCGTTTAGGGCCCGCACAACATAGCTCTCATCGTGATGCATGCTCAGGATGATCACAGCCGTTCGCGTACAGGTCTCAACAATCCGTTTGGTTGCGTCGATTCCATTCAGAACGGGCATCGCGATGTCCATCACGACCACATCTGGTTGATGCTCCTCGGCCAAACGCAACGCTTCCCGACCGTCGTTCGCTTCTGCCACTACCGCGAAGCCCTGCTGTCGTTCCAGTAGCAACCGCAGACCCTCGCGGAGTAAGTTATGATCGTCGGCTAACAGTATCCGGATTGGTTTCATGCGTCACATCAGCAGTCAGCCCCGGAATGGGGAGTGGCTAAGAATCAATCTTAAAAGAAGCCTCCTGCGTGATGAGCGCGTTCATCTACCCACAGCAAACCCAGTCCCTGCAGTCGGTCCGCTTCGATGCCCGTGCCGTTATCCTTCAGCGAGTCACAGGATATCGCGCTCGAGAGATGGATCGACGATCGAATCTGTTTCAGCAAGCGGCTACTTTCCAGACGCATAGTGTAAGCTTCCAGCGTTACACAAACACCTAAGCTCCCGGCATCCTGTCCAGACAGTATTTTGGATGAAGAGAATACTGCTTTGGCCTGATACCGGCGCGGGCCGTCGCCCCTTAAGTTCTAAATGATGGAGGAGCATATATGGAAGTGCGAGCATTCACGAGTTTGGCATTTGTCAGCGTCCTCGCGTCGCTGGCCAACTGTCATAAACACTTTCAGCAGCGGGACTTGCGGGCGTCCCGCTCATGCAGATTTCGTTCGATATGAGAGTTCTGATTTCGGGCGCAGGGGTCGCGGGTCCTGCACTTGCCTACTGGCTTAACTTTTACGGTTTCGAGCCCACAGTGGTAGAAAAAGCAGTCAAGTTGCGAACTGGTGGTTACATCATCGATTTCTGGGGTGCAGGCTTCGACATCGCGCGCCGGATGGGGTTGCTGCCGGAGTTGAATCGTAAGGGATACATGGTCAAGGAGGTCAGGGTTGTAAACCGGCAGGGTAAACGGCTAGCCGGTTTTCCAGCTACCGCCTTTTCCCGGGCGACGGGTGGCCGCTACATCAGCCTTCCTCGAGGGGATCTGGCAGCTTCGATCTTCGCCAAGATCGAGGGCAGGGTCGAAACGATCTTCGGCGACAGTCTGCGGCGCATCGACCAAATGAAAAGAGGCGTCCGTGTCACTTTCGAGCGGGGAGCCGTACGTGACTTCGATCTCGTCATCGGGGCAGACGGGCTCCATTCGGGCGTTCGCGAACTGGTTTTCGGTCCTCAAAGTCAATTTGAGAAGTATTTGGGTTATAAAGTCGCAGCCTTTGAGGTCGACGGCTACCGGCCAAGGGATGAACTGGCGTATGTGATGTACACGCAGGTTGGTCAGCAGGTAGCACGGTTTGCGATGCGTGGCGACCGGACCATGTTCTTGTTTACCTTTGCTGACGAGGAGACCCCTGCCCCAACAGCATTTGACTTGCAGACCGAAAAAGCGCTCTTGCGCCGGCGTTTCGAAGACAGTGGCTGGGAATGTAGGATTGCTCTAAGCGCGCTTGACGAGGCCCACGATCTGTATTTTGATCGCGTGAGCCAGATACGGATGGAATCACGGCCAGGATTGTGGACCTCTGGGCGGATAACCTTGGTCGGCGATGCGGCTTCGTCCGTCTCGTTGCTCGCGGGCGAAGGTGCGGGGTTGGCGATGATGGCGGCCTATATTCTAGCAGGTGAGCTTTACCGGGCGGACGGCGACTATACGCGAGCTTTCGCGCGCTACCAGAAACGGTTCGGGCCGTTCGTCCTCAGGAAACAGAAAGCCGCGGTGCGCTTCGCCAGTGCATTTGCGCCGAAGTCGCCGTTGGCCCTATTCTTACGCAATCAGATTATGAAACTCTTCAAGGTGCAGTGGGTTGCAAACCTGGCGGTTGCTGGTGATCTCACCGACGATATTGCCGTACCCGAATACTAGTGAGAAGACGCAGCGGCAAGCTCCTTACCGGTGCTGAAGATGGAGACTCCGACAGATGGTCGCTTGAGAATGCAGAACCTACTGTGCCGACGGGATGGCTGAGGGCTGCCGAATCGTGGTACGTTGACCCTTTGCGGTTGATTAACCACGCAATGCAAATCGATCGAGTGTCCAGGTGGGACCGCGATTCCTACCCAAGTCGGGTAGAAGCGTGCCAAAGCGCAGAGGAGATTAGTGCGTCAGATTGTTGTCATTCTTGTTTGGGTCGGTACCAGTTTAAGCGCTACCGCGCATGACGTGATTTCGACCAAAGTCACCTGGAGTAGGGAGATCTCACGCATCATTTTGGAGCGTTGCGTTTCGTGCCACGACGAAAAGGGTTCCGCGTTCTCGCTCTCAACGTACCAGGCAGCGCGCCCCTGGGCGAAAGCAATCAAAGAAGAAACTCTAGAACGTCGGATGCCACCGTTCGCGGCAATCAAGGGGTTCAGCGACTTGAAGGACGATCAGTCGCTCACGCAGGAGCAGTTGAAGCTTATAGCCAATTGGGTCGAGGGAGGTGCGCCCGAGGGCGACCCGAGACTGCTCCCCCCGCCCCCCGTTCCGCATCCAGCAGCCCCCGATGACCATGAAGCAAATGAACTCCTCCTTGACGGAGAGATCGTGCAACAACCAGTGACCGTGACAGCAGTGAGGTCGAAGACGCTTCGTGAAGGAAGCACTGTTCAGGTGATAGCTGTGCGAGCTGATGGTGGTATCACACCGTTGATCTGGATTTACAATTTCAATCCGAAGTTCGAACGAACTTACTACTTTCGCAATCCGGTGATCCTCCCTGCAGGCACCAGGATCGTCAGTTCGGCAGCAGACGTGGGACGTGTCGCGCTCCTCGGCCAGCTCGGAGTGCAGCGCGGGCGGCAATTCGGACACGCTCCATTCTAAATCGAGAGTGGCACGTTAGCGGCAATTGTGAAATGACCAAAACTGCGATTGGACTCTGCCTCGCGCTTTGCATCTGTCCAACATCGACCCAACTCAAGAGTGCGACAGGACCCACGTTGAATGAGGCTAAAACGCCTGATCGCGGCACCTCTAAGGTATCCGTAGAGGGACCACTGGATTACGTATGCCCGATGGATGCTGACATTCGATCTGACAAACCGGGTGTGTGCCCTCGGTGCGGCATGACGCTGAGATTGGGCGTGCCTGATCAGTCTGAGTATCACTTAGATCTCAAGACGATCCCGGCTACGCCGCGCCCAAAGGAGAAAGTACGGCTCATATTCTCTTTCAGGGATCCCAAAGACGACTCGGTAGTGAAACAGTTCCAGATCGTCCACGAAAAACTCTTTCACATGTTCATCGTGAGCGGTGATCTGATGTATTTCCTCCATGACCATCCGACGCTCCGGGCGGATGGAACATTCGTCTTCGACGAGATCTTCCCAGCGGCGGCAACATACCGCATTCTCGCGGACGTCTATCCGACCTCGGGATCGCCCCAACTCATTGCTAAAACAGTGTTCGTCACGTCCGGCCGAGATCAACCAGTGTTGTTCAACGAAGCCACCCTGGAACCTAGCGAGGGTACTCAACATGGAGAGAACACCGACGTTGAGATTACAACGAATCCGGGGAGTCCAATTTCCGGTTTCAAAACCATCTTGTCGCTCAAGCTTAAGCAGGCCGATGGCCTGCAAAAATATCTTGGGGCCTGGGCACATATGCTGATCGCCAGCGACGACACAATTGATTTGATCCACGAGCATCCCTTCACTGCCGACGGCGGCGACAAGATGCAGTTCGACCTCATATTTCCGCGCGCTCGGACGTACCGCATTTGGATTCAATTTCAGCGCAAGGGCGTTGTGAACACGATCGCAGTCAATGTGCCTGTCTTGGATTTAGAGCATGCCGCGGCGCAAGGCGTCTTACCGAACTAGCCATCAACCAAGAAGAGTATTTGATTTAGTCGCCGCGGGATCTTTGGACTGGCGCGATAGAGAGTCATAGAGGGTCAATGACGGCAATTCCAGATCGATCCCAGGTCTTCGAGCCGCATGTTCTGGGAGCTTGGCGCAAGATGAAAATGCTTTAATGAGAATATGCCACGCATGGCGCGGTTCATACTGGCCCTGCTCGTTGGCTTGGCTCTTTTGATGTGGGTGGCATCGGGCGTTGTACAGACCACTGCGCGGCAATGGTTCGAGCGCGATGTCAGCTCACGGGCCCAACTTGTGCTAACCGGCGCTAGCCGCTCCCTGGCAGATGCCTGGTACGATCCCGAGAACCTTGAAAAGCAGCTGGTCGCCCTCGCGCGTGACGAACGCGTTATGGCTGCGGCGGCTTGCGATGCCAACTTGAGTCCGCGAGCCACCACTCCAGGATTCCCTCCGGAGTTCAGCTGTTCCGCGGTGGGGTCTCGAGTCCGTGCAGGCGGCTCGACCACGGACAATGCGGAAGAGCAATTCCATGAGTGGAGCACCGTCGCGACGCTTCCCACCGGCCGTGTTCAGGTGAGTGTGATGCCCGTCTCAGCCCAGGGACACGAGCTCGGCTTCGCGATTCTGGTGCATGACCTGAGCTACATCGAACGCCGGGAAGACGCAGCGCGAACCTTCCTGATCGCTGCCTTTGCCATCCTCGCCATCATGGCGTTCGGCGTGCCCATGATCGTGGCCAGGAGAGCGCGTTCTGACTGGAGCCTTCAGCTGCGCAGTCTGCTGCGGGGTGGGGGAAAGCAGAGCCGGGAATTTCAACCCATTCTCAGCGACGTGCGCGAGCTTATCGGGCAGATGGCCAAGGAAGGGGAAAACGACCCCGGCCAGTGGACTGCCGAAGGGCTGAAGCATACCCTCAATCGGCATCTGCACGGAGAGAAAATCGTCATCCTCGCAAACCGCGAACCATACATCCATCAACATTCTGCCGACGGCAAGATCAAAGTCCAGCATCCGGCGAGCGGTTTAGTCACGGCGCTCGAACCGGTGATGCGCGCATGCTCCGGGGTGTGGGTCGCCCATGGAAGCGGCGACGCCGACCGCGAAACGGTGGATCGCAACGATCACGTTCGCGTGCCGCCAGGAGAAGAGTCCTATCACATCCGCCGGGTCTGGCTCTCGGAGGAAGAGCAGCAGGGTTACTACTACGGCTTTTCGAACGAAGGGTTGTGGCCCCTCTGCCACGTCGCGCATGCGCGGCCCATGTTCCGCGCACAAGACTGGCGGCAGTACCGTGCCGTCAATCAGAAGTTCGCGGAGGCGGTCTGTAGCGAGGTGGACTCGAAAGATCCAATCATCCTGGTACAGGATTATCACTTCGCTCTGGCGCCGGCGCTGATTCGCAAGCGCCTGCCTGCCGCCACGGTTATTGTCTTCTGGCACATTCCTTGGCCCAACGCGGAACGGATGGGAATCTGTCCCTGGCGTAACGAGCTCTTGGAAGGCTTATTGGGAAGCAGCATTCTCGGTTTCCATACGCAGCTCCACTGCAACAATTTCCTGGATTCCGTGGACCGGTATCTGGAAACGCGCATCGACCGGGAGCATAACGCGGTAGTCATGCAGGGTCACCGTACCCTCATCCGTCCGTATCCGATCTCGCTCGAATGGCCGGTCCGCTGGGTGGAAAGTTCACCCAGTCCCGAGGAGTGCCGAGCGCAAGTATGGCGGGATCTCGGACTAAAGTCGGACGCGCTGCTGGGCGTCGGCGTAGACCGCTTGGACTATACCAAGGGTGTGGAGGAACGATTGCTGGCAGTAGAGTTGCTCCTGGAGCGGCATCCGGAGTTTCGGGGCCGTTTCAGCTTTGCGCAACTGGCGGCGCCCAGCCGTACCAAGATCCAACGCTACCGGGAACTAAACGAAACCGTTGAGCGCTTGGCGGAACGAATCAACCAGCGGTTCGGCAACGCAGGCTATCGGCCCATCATCCTGCTCCGGTGTCATCATGAGCCTCCTGAAGTCTTTCGGTTCTTTCGGGCCGCTGATCTTTGCTACGTGAGCAGCCTCCACGATGGCATGAACCTGGTGGCCAAGGAATTTGTGGCCGCGCGTACGGATCTAAAGGGCGCGCTGGTTCTCAGCGAATTTACAGGCGCGGCGCGGGAATTGACGGAGGCTCTCATCGTGAACCCCTACGATCTGGAAGGCAGCAGTGAAGCGCTGGCCGCGGCGCTGGTCATGCCCGTCGAGGAGCAACAGGACCGCATGAGGTCGATGCGGTCCCTGCTGGTTCAATTCAACGTGTACCGCTGGGCCGGAAAGATGTTGGTCGATGCCGCCCGGCTACGGACGCAGGAGCGTATGGCCGGGCGCTTGGCCGATCGCGCGGGCGTCACCGCGACGATCTGACAATGCAGTACCTCCTTTCTCGTGCGTCCCGTTCGGTCGTGACGCGGCTGGCCTCCGAGCAGACCCTTTGCGCCTTCGATTTCGACGGGACCTTGTCGGCCATAGTGGAGCATCCGGACCGGGCGGGCATGCGCGTCCGCACCCAAAATCTGCTTAGCCGTTTGGCGGCTCTGTACCCATGCGTCGTTATCTCGGGCCGCGCCCGCGCGGATGTTCTTGGCAAACTGGGCGGTGTAAACGTGACCCGCGTCATCGGCAATCATGGCGCGGAAACCGAAGCGGCTCGAAGATCGCACGGCTGGGTGGAGCGATGGAAGACCGCACTGGAGCACGAGCTTGCGGGTATTACGGGGCTGTGGGTCGAAGACAAGGGCTTTTCGCTGGCAGTACATTACCGCCAATCCGCCCAAAAAGCAGAAGCGCGCCGGAGAATCTTCGCCGCCGCCAGCGACCTGCAGCATGTCAATGCGTTCGGCGGCAAGCAGGTGGTGAATCTGGTGCTGGACGAGGCTCCCCACAAAGGAGACGCCTTGGCCAGCGAACGGGATCGCCTGCGGTGCAATTGGGTCCTGTATGTGGGTGACGACGACAATGATGAGAATGCCTTCGCTTTGCGCGGCAATGTCGTGCCAGTTCGGATCGGCCGGAAGACACGGTCCCATGCCCGCTACTACCTTCGTACCCAGGCGGAAATAGACGAACTCCTGGCGTTGCTGGTCCACCTGCGGAAACCCGCTGCTTCTGTGTAGGCCGCCTATGGCCGCCTTAGCTTTTCAGACGCTTTGAGAGGCTTTCTTGCTGCCGGCGCGGGTCGCATCCTCTCCGTCTTCACGGCTAGACCCGGAAGTCCAAGCTTGGCTCGCAAGGCTTATTGCACCATGTCGACGGGAATCTCGCCCAGATCCTTGGTGGCTTGATAGCGGATGTTGATCACAACGCCGCCAACAGCCAGGACCATGTCATAATCCTGTATCGGCGCATCCGATGACGGCCAAATCTCCCGGATCGCAGGATCCACTCTGTTCAAGAGCTCCTTCTTCATTTCGTCAAGCGTCTTTTCCTTGGCGACGACGACTGGAGCTGGTTGCGCAAGGTGTTCCATCAAATCGGCTAATTCACGCTTGCTTGCTACGGCATCCACAGATATCTGGACGTCACGCCCGGTCCGGCGCATCAGATCCTGACGCACCTGCGCCACTTTTGTGTCTGGGATTGGTGTCGTCGAAATCAAGCGAATTGCGATTTCGTTTCTGCCGACGCTCACTTGCTGCGACACGACCGCTGCAGAAGGCACCAGGCGCTTGAGTTCGTCCTGCACCGCGCCCCTGGCGAGTGTCTCGCGAGCCACTTGGAAAAGCGCGCTGCTGAGCGGAACCGCGACAGCAGCGAGCAGGATCAGGATCATCAACACCCGCCATCGAAGTTGCGCGCCAGTGGGG
>JBAUOG010000884.1:0-3389 GCA_049579625.1 Bryobacteraceae bacterium | reverse complement strand
AGTTCGCGGCCCGCATCTGGCATTGGCGCGCAAAGAAGTACTTGTACGCCAAAGACTACAACATCAAGGGCTTTCCGGTCGGATAAACCCTTCGATAACATCTTAACCCTAAACCGGAGGTCCAGTTCAATGCTGGGCCTCCTTTTCTTACATTATTGCCAAGAAACTTGAGTTGCGCTGTGACCGTCTGTCTTGGACGAGCACGCAGCGCGTTTTCGCTTGCCTTCGCCAGACGTGAAAGCTCAGCGCCCGGGTTGTGGCGCCAAAGACTGGGCTCGGGCGGCGCGGGTGCGCTTTCGCGGGGTTGGGGTGGTTTCGCGTTCGGAGCGGATGCGGTTGAGAAGTTGCTCGGCGGATTCGAAGGGACGGCCTTCGGCTTCGGCGAGTTCGGCCTCGGTGGGGACGAGTTCGCCGCGGAAGGCCTTGGCGAGGATGGATTGGGTGAGGGCGTCGACTCGTTTGCGGGCCGTTTGGACGCGGGCTTCGAGGCGGTCGGCGAAGGTGAAGAGTTGGTCGACGCGTCGGACGATTTCGTGCTGCTCAGCTTCCGGAGGTATCGGCACAACTACTGCCCGCAGGTCCCTGAGGTGTATGTGTTGCAGTCCGCTCCCCGTAAAGACGATCCGAGAGTGAACCTGCGGAAAAGTGAGTGCGAGAGCGAGGTACCGGCTAATCGACCCGGAAGCAGGTTTTATTAAGGCGAGGCTGACGAATATCGAGAATTCCCGCGAGGTTTCTATCAGGCGTACGACGCCGAGTGTTCCGTCCTTCGTGACTAAGATGTCGCCTTTCTCAGGTTTTGTTCTCTTGGTGAATAGCTCGTGATCTTCAGCGGTGATCCATTTGTGCTCGCGAAAGGAAATGCCTGGTCCGGCGGTCAGATTCCGAACCGTGAGAAACGGAATTCCGTGGTCGACGTACTGCGGCGTCTTATGAACGCCGTCAGCAACTGCTGTTGATAGTTGGTCGACCGCGGCAGTCGTCCAGGTTTTCGGGAGATCCTCGTCGAATTCCCCCCGCTCATCACGGGCTTTAGTTGTGGTTCGGCGGCCACCTTGCGCAAGGCGTTCAACGCGTTCAACCATCCGCGCGGCCGACTCGATCGGGGTGTTTTCGACCCGCCAATCTACCGTTAGTCGGCCGGAGCAGGCGGCGGCGAGGACGGACTGGCGGAAGCGGGCGAGGAGCTTCGGGATTTTGTCGAGGTGCTGGCGACAGGCGTCGACGCGGGCGAGCAGGGCGTCCAGTTTGGCGACGATGCGGCGCTGCTCGGTGAGGGGAGCGAGCGGTAGCGTGAACTTCTTGAGATTTCCGAGATAGACTCCCTTCTGTGCTGTTCCGCCTGCCTCGGCCTGCATTCGTTCCTGAATCTCCGGGGACCGGAGCGCGAACGACAAATAATGAGGGTCAATCAGGCAGGCCTCGGGCCGGAGAATTGCAACGCTCCGCTGGAGGGTGAAGGGTAGTGAAGAGTCATTGACACATGAGCGCCCCAACGAGCCGACGATGGTCACCAGAACATCACCTCGACAAACAGGGTTTGTGCGGGCGATTTCCAGGTAGTCATCTCTCTCGATGAAGGAGTACAACTCCGACCAATCGATGCGGCCGTCCTGAATGTTTCGCGCGCTTAGAAGGGGCACTCCTTCGGCCACCCGTTTCGGCGGGGTATGCGTGCCATCTCGAATGGCTACGGTAACGTCTTGCAGGGAAGGGCGGGCCCAGCCGTCCGGGACGTCACTCATGCCTCGACTGCCGCTTCCTTTTCGATAAGTGCCATGATCTCGCGAAGATCATCCACGACAGCCTCCAGTTCGGTAATGGCTTCGGCGGCAAGGTCCTGCGGTTCCGGGAGTTCGTCGCTGTCTTCGAGCGACTCGTCTTTGAGCCATGTCACATCCAGTTTGTAGCCGCGCTCTTTGATTTGCTGAATGGAGAAATGGCGAAAGCGGCCTTCCGGGCCTTGGTTGCTTCGCAGGCTGCGGCCGTTTGGATCGGCGCCGAAGCATTGCTCGAACTCGGCGAAGTGCGCGCTGGTTAGCGGACGTTCCTTCTTCGTGACACCGGGGACGTTGGAGCGGGCATCGAAGATCCAAGTCTCTTCGGTGGGCAGCCCCTTCTGGAGAAAGACGACGTTGGCCTTGACGCCCTGGCTGTAAGGCGTGAAGGTGCCGCGTGGGAGACGGAGAACGGTGTGGACGGCGCAATCCTGCATGACGATTTCGAAGACTTCGCCGGCTTTGTCTTCGAACAGGCAGTTATCGGGAAGGACAACGGCGGCGCGGCCACCGGGCTTGAGCGTGTTGACGACGTGCTGGAGGAAGTTGAGCTGTTTGTTGCTGGTTTCGATGGTGAAGTCTTCGCGCTCGGGCGCCTGGTTCGCGCCTTTGGTGCCGAAGGGCGGATTGGTGAGGATGACGTCGTAGTCGTCGCCGCGATTGGGTTCGTAGATGGTGTCGCCGAGGTAGATGTGCGGCTCGACGCCATGCAGATACAGATTCATCAACGCGAGGCGGCGGGGACGAGCGACCAGATCCTGGCCAAAGTAGGTCTGGGTGCGGATGCGTTTTGCTTCGGAGCGGTCGAGCACGCCTGCACATTCGGTCATCAGCCATTCCCAGGCGCAGACGAGGAAGCCGCCGGTGCCGCAGGCCGGATCGGAAATGGTGAAGCCGGGCTTGCCGCGCGGGTCGGGCTTCATGACGCGACAGATGGACTGGATGAGCGGGCGCGGCGTGAAGTATTGGCCGGCGCCTTTCTTGCCCTCGCTGGCAGCGCGTTCGAGCAGACCTTCGAAGGCCTGGCCTTTGACATCGACGTCCATGGCGGACCACTCTTCCTCGTCGATCATGCTGATGAGGCGGCGGAGATTGACGGGGTTGGAGAAACGGGAGGTGGCTTGGGTGAAGATTTCGCCGAGGAGGCCGCCGGCCTCGCGGAGCTGGCGGAGGGTGTCGTTGTAATGGTCGGTGAGATCAACACCGGAGAGCGTGCGCAGGCTGGACCAATCGTAGCCTTTGGGCACGACGGCGCTCTTCTCATCCGCCATCTTGAGGAAGAGCAGGTAGGTGAGCTGTTCGATGTAATCGCCGTAATCGACGCCATCGTGGCGGAGGGTGTGGCAGAAGCCCCACAGCTTTTGGACGATGTCACTCATGGGTTAGGCTCCTTCGAAGAACCGGTCGACTGTACTGCATCTTGAGCCCATACCTTTGTTCTTCGCTTCTGCGTTGGAGTGACGTCGGAGCCTTTGCCCGCTCCCTGACGGTCGCGGCTCCGAAGGGTCCGCTTGCCGACGAGTCTGCGTGAAAACTCCCAGCACAGAACCGCGCGCGTGAGCAAGCGGATGCGAAACTGAGCCGCGACCGTGAGGGAGCGCACTCAAAGGC
>JBAUOG010000883.1:0-2869 GCA_049579625.1 Bryobacteraceae bacterium | reverse complement strand
AGGACTGCCCGCAAAACTGCTCAAACTTCCTGAAGGTAAGCGATAAAGCGATCCCGAAGTCCACGCTCTCGCAGCACTTCAAGATGCTTCGCGAGGCGGGCCTGATTCGGAGCGAGCGCCACGGTGTAGAGATGCGCAACATCTCGCGCTGCGCTGAGTTGGAGCGGCGCTTTCCGGGGTTAATTCGGGCGATCGTCAATGCGCATACCATCCAGTTGTCGGATCAGATGCGGGCTAAGATTCCTGCCCAGAAGCGCCCTGCCAAGCGGGTAGCGTCGAAGTAAAAAGGCTGTGCGAATACGCCAACGAAGACGTTCGTCTGCCGCTTGGGGCCGAGTGACGCGTTGATTCGGCTCATTTCTGAGTGACACACTTTGCTTCTTGGGGAACACACCCACATTACACGGCGTTATGACCGGTAATCCCGAGGCGAGGCCTAGCCTGATTGTTTCTCCGGACGTCGGGGGCAATCGCAGCCGAAGTCTTAGTCCGCCCGTGTGGGTCGGTTCTTTTTTGGGGTGCCACCCCCGTTCCCGGTTTCGCGTCAATCATCCGAAACGAGATCGTCTGACCCTGTTGAATGTCCGGCAGTTGCCACTGCCAGCGCTCCGTCCTGTTCCCCGACCTGATGGCCGCTTAGTGACCAAACCCCGGAGTGGGTTAGAAGGCCTCCTTTGGGCCAGCTACCACCCGCCCACATGGGCCTGAAGTTTTGCGCACCGGCAATCCGGTTATGCAATTGTGAAGTTTGGTGGCCCGTAGACCGTCTCAAACTCGCGAAGTTCCAACGCTGATGGCCGTTTGGCGCACGGTGTCGTTGAAATCTCTTGCCGTCCTCGCCCTATTCGGTCTGCTGACTGCCGTCTATTACTTCGCAATCCGGCCCGGGCAACTGAGCTGGGGTGCAACTCCAGAGGAACTAGCCCGGCCGTTGCCCGGGGACGATCTGGTTCCGGCTCCGACATTCTGCGCCACTCGGGCGGTCACTATCACGGGACGACCGGAAGACATCTGGCCCTGGATTGTCCAGATCGGGTACGACAGGGCCGGCTTCTATGGCTATGACCTGATTGAGAACCTCGGCAGCAAACGTGGAATTCGAAGCGCCAGAAAGATAGTTCCGGAACTGCAGCACCTGGTCGTTGGCGACAGGGTCGATATGAGCCGCATCGCATATCTCGTCATTCATTCAATGGCTTCCGATCAATTCCTGATATGGGCCGGAGCTGAGGATCCCCCGGGCGGTGCCTTCACTTGGGCACTTTTTCCCGTGGATGAGAAGCACACCCGTCTGCTCATACGTATCCGGTTCCAGCATCACTGGACAGACCGGCGGATCCTACTGGACCTATTCACCGAGTTTGCAGATCATGTTGCCGTCCCCCGCATGTTGCTCGGCATCAGGGATCGTGTGGAAGGCCGCCGCATCCAACCGCTGATTGTGCAGGCTGCCGAGATCACGGTATGGATAGCGACGTTTCTGGAATTCGTTGTTGCGGTCGTTTTGATTTTAGTTCGACGGCAATGGTGGCGCGCCTGGGCTACTGCTCTGTTGGCGGCAGCCGCGCTTCTATTCGTGCTGTACGCGCGAGAGCCTATCTGGACCGGAGCGCTGCTACAGCTGCCGATTCTGGCAGCGATAGCCTGGGCGTGGCGCGCCGATAGTAGGGGGAGCATGTTCGCAAGACTCTTGAAAGAAATCGCATCAACCGAGCTGCCGGCGATTCCCGCTGCGGCCGAAGTCGTTACCAGTGCCCAACTCGCCTCTCTGCCTGAACCGGCGCAACGCTATCTGCGATTCATGGGAGTCGTAGGCCGGCCACAAGACTGGTCATTCCGGCTCGGTTTCACGGGCCGATTCCGCATGAAGCCTCAGCAAGCCTGGATGAAGTGCGAAGCATGGCAGTACAACAACCGCCTGGCCGTGGCTCGCATTTTTCACATCCGCATCCGGTTCGGCGGTCTCTTGCCGGTTCTCGCTCGCGATACGTACGTTCAAGGCCGGGGCCGAATGCGGGTGAGGCTTCTGGACCTCTTCACCATCGAAGATGGCATGGGCGAGGAGTATGATACCGGCGAACTGGTTACGTACCTTAACGACGCGGTCCTGATCGGCCCGTCGATGCTGCTTGTGCCCGAGATTTCGTGGGCTCCCGCTGATGCCAGTTCCTTTGACGTGTCGTTGACGGACCATGGCCGTACCGTGACCGCGCGAGTCATCGTTGACGAGACCGGAGCGCCGAGAGACTTCAGCACAACGGACCGCTTCTGCTACAACCCCGATGAGCCCAAGAAACTAACGCGCGCGCGTTGGAGTACTCCCATTGCCGGATGGGAGATTGTCGACGGACGCCCCCGGCCCACCGGCGGCCAGGCAGTGTGGCACCTTCCTCGAGGGCCGTTCGCCTACGCGGACTTCCACTTGATCCCCGGATCGCTCGTCTTCAATGTGCAGCCGGGTACGTGAGCCCCGAGGAACGGCGCGCCTCAGCACGTTCCGGACACCGAGACGGCGTTAACGTCCCTTATCGGTAAGCGAAGGTACGTCCGATTCAGCATCACGTACATGGCTTGCTTTTCTACGGAACCAAGGCAGGCGCGCCGGCTGAAGGCACCACCGACTGCCCAGAAATGTGAGGAGAGCCTACCGCCGTGGAGTCGTTTCGCGGATCAATCTAATGATTTCAGCCGCGTCCGGTGAACGTCCTGCCTGCTTCTTCGAGTAGATCTGCTCGCCATCGAGGAGAACACTGAATGAGCCGGGCGCGCCAGCACGCAGTCGGATCGGGATGCCGCGTTCTCGTTCGATCTGGTTCTTGAGGCTCACGGCCTCGGCTTTGATGTCAGTTCAAAAGAAGCAGCGTTTAAT
>JBAUOG010000882.1:0-10341 GCA_049579625.1 Bryobacteraceae bacterium | reverse complement strand
GTAGCTGCTGTCTACCAAACCAATGGAAGAGCCCGGCGATGGCGGAAGACCTTTTGTATTTGACAGAACTGCTCGGCCTGAAGGTCTACGACCTGAAGGGCCGCCGGATCGGTACGCTCCGGGACGCAGCGCTGGTCCCGCTGATTGATCCGGTTCGCGTTGATCGCTTCTTGGTCGGCGCTGGACCGGGCTGGTTAAGCATCCGGTACGACCAGATCGGTTCAATAGGCTTCGATGGAATCCACCTTCGCGATGAACAGCTGACGCCGTACCACTCCGACGAATACATGCTGCGGCTGGTGCGGGACTTGCTCGACCAGCAGATCATCGATGCTCAGGGCCGCAAGGTTGTACGCGTCAACGACGTCACCTTCTTGAAGATGAGCGACCAGGAGGGAGAGGTCCTGCACATTCTGGAGGTGGACATTGGAATCCGCAGCATTTTCCGGCGCGTCCTCGCCGGCGCGGTGCCCCCAACCCTCATCCGGAAGATGCAGAGCCGGATTCCGCCGCATTCGATTCGTTGGGAGTTCTGCAATATTCTGGAATCCGACCCGCAGCGCCGCGTACGGCTAAATTTATCGAACCGTCTGCTCGAAGACATGCATCCGGCGGACCTGGCTGACATTGTCGAAGACTTGAGCCCGGACGATCGTGAAGCCATCTTCAGCACAATCGACAGCGAGGTGGCAGCCGACACCCTGATTGAGATCGAGCCTGACATTCAGGCTCAGATCATCGAGTCGCTCGAAACTGAGAAAGCGGCCGAGATCCTCGAGGAGATGGACCCGAACGAAGTCGCCGACGTGCTGAATGAGCTCGAGGAGGAAACGTCGGACGAAATCCTTGAAGAGATGGACGAAGAGAATAAAGAGGACGTCGAGGAGTTGCTTGAGTTCCAAGACGATACGGCAGGCGGCCTGATGAACACCGAGTATCTGGCGTTGCCTGAGGACGCGAACGTGGCCGCCGCGATGGACGAGCTACGCAAGAACGAGGAGATGCTCGAGAACCTCCACAATCTCTTTCTGGTGGGCGAGGATGAGAAACTGCTCTACTCAGTTCCGCTGGCCCGCCTCATTTTTGCCGCCGGGGACACGCCGCTGAAAGATCTGGCCAGCGACCCACTGCTTTCTATCGAAGCGGATGCAAAGCAGGATCGGGTCGCGGAGATCTTCGACAAGTACAACCTGTTGAGCCTGCCGGTGGTTGATGAGGACGGGAAGCTGTTGGGCACGATTACAGTCGACGACATTGTGAGCGTGTTGCGGCAAGGATAAACGAGCTACCGACAAAAATGCCGTGTTCTGCACTCGCACAATCTTGATCCGCTCCGACGATACAATAGTCAACGTTCATGTCTCCCCAAGACTCGGTGGAAGAGATTCACCCGGCGCGAACCATTTCAGGCGCCATCAGTATCCCCGGCGATAAATCGATTTCGCACCGATATGCGATGCTTACTTCGCTCGCCGATGGCGAGTCGCACATTCTGAACTACTCGACCGGCGCAGATTGTCAGAGCACACTGTCCTGCATGGCGGAAATGGGTATTACCCATCGCTACGCGGAACGGGATGGCCGGCAGGAACTGATCGTCTGTGGCCACGGCGTCCGTGGGCTTGAGCCTCCGCTCCGCTATCTGGACGCTGGCAATTCCGGCTCGACGATCCGAATGCTCTCAGGCATTTTGGCGGCCCAGCATTTCAATTGCGAGATCGGCGGAGATGAGTCACTCTCCAAGCGGCCGATGAAACGCGTGTTGAACCCGCTCGAAGCGATGGGGGCAAATATCAGAGCCACCAACGATCAATATCCGCCACTCGTCATTCATGGCTCTGAACTGCAAGGCATCGACTACCCGCTGCCGATGGCCAGCGCCCAGGTGAAGAGTTGCGTGTTGCTGGCTGGTTTCTACGCCCGAGGCGAGACCGTGGTGCGGGAACCTGTCAAAACACGTGACCACACCGAGATCGCTTTGCGCGAATTAGGCGCTGAGATCACCGTGGACGGACATACCATCCGGATACATGGCGGACAGGAACTGGAACCCAAAAATCTGGTGGTCCCCGGGGATCTCTCATCCGCTGCATTCTTCCTGGTCGCTGCTCTGATCGCCAAAGAAGCGGACCTGATCATCGCCAACGTGGGCTTAAACCCCACCCGGACGGCGCTGCTCGACTTCCTCGTTTCAACAGGCGCTGCCATCAAGATTCTGGATATTCAGCAGGTGAATGGCGAGCTGATCGGCACCTTGCAAGTGAGGACATCGCGAATGCGAGGCGGCCTCATCGAAGGCGGACTAACAGCCGCGCTCATTGACGAAATACCGGTGCTTTGCATTCTCGGAGCCCTCAGCTCGGATGGCTTGATTGTTAGAGATGCCGCGGAGCTTCGCGTGAAAGAAACCGACCGCATCGCGACCGTGGTGGATAATCTGCATCGCATGGGTGTCGAAGCGACTGCGAAGCACGATGGACTTGAGATTCGGGGCGGACAACAGTTTCATGCCGCTGAAATCGACTCGTTTGGCGACCATCGCATCGCCATGGCATTCGCGGTAGCAGCGCTGGCAGCCGATGGACCGAGTTTGATCCACAATTCCAAGGCCGCATCGGTGTCTTATCCTGAGTTCTACTCGACGCTCCGCGAAGTCGTGCAGTAGTTTGAACCGCTGACGCGCCATGCAGAAACCAATCGATTCTGATTTAACTCACGAGAGTCTGGTTCACGACTTGAACAATGTGTTCGAGACGATTACCGACGCGGCGGAACTACTCAACACGGATAAGCACTGGAAGGCCCTCGCGGCCACCTTGCAGCGCTGCGTGGCCCGTGGAAAGCGACTGGTCGGCGCCATTCCGGACCGGACGCCGGATTTGGCGGCGATCATCAAAGACGCGGTTCAATCGAATACCGATTACTGCACGGCGGCACGAAAGCCGCGAATGGAATTCGACCACAAGCTCCCCTCTGGAATTCGCCTGCCCGGCGCGGCCAAAGACTGGGAGCGCGTATTTGTGAATCTCTTTCTGAATGCCGTTCAGGCGGTGAAAAAACCAAGCAAGATTGAGATTGCGGTTGAGCAGGCGCCGGATTCACTCTGTATCACGGTCTCCGATAATGGCCCTGGGATCCCGCCGGACATCCTGCCAAGCATCTTCCGTCCGAACGTCTCGACCAAGACCAACCCGACCAGGCGTTCCGGACTAGGGCTCCACATCGTCGCATCCATCGTCGAAAAGAATGGGGGAACAGTATGGGCGGCGAATCGGGAAACAGGAAGCGGCGCAGTTTTCAGCATCCGCCTGCCGTTGGATTGAATGACGGTTCCAACTAGGAGTACGATTCGGTACAGACTCTCACAGAAGAAGCCTGTATGATGACTCTTCGACGCAAGTCTTCGCGTCAGTAATTCGGCACACATGCATAAGCAGGACAAATATCTCTGCATTCATAGTCATTTTTATCAGCCACCCCGTGAAAACCCCTGGTTGGAGGAGATTGAACTTCAGGAGTCGGCCTATCCCTATCACGACTGGAATGAACGCATCACGGCGGAATGCTACGCGACGAATCTGACGGCTCGTATCCTGGACGGATCGGATCGGATTGTGCGAATTGTCAACAATTACGCACAGACTAGTTTCAATTTCGGACCCAGCCTGCTTTCCTGGGCGCAGCGCCACGCGCCGGATATGTACGAAGGAATCCTGGACGCGGATAAGCTAAGCGAGAAGAGATTCGCGGGCCACGGATCGGCCATTGCGCAAGTCTACAATCACATGATCCTTCCCCTTGCCAACCGGCGGGACAAGGAAACTCAGATCAAGTGGGGGCTGGCGGACTTCGAATTCCGATTCGGTCGAAGATCCGAAGCGATGTGGCTCCCTGAGACAGCCGTGGATCTGGAATCGCTCGAGCTGCTGGCTCAGGAGGGAATCGCGTACGCGATTCTGGCTCCCCATCAGGCCAAGGCGTTTCGGCTTCTGAATGCGGGCGATGAGACGAACTGGACTGACGTCTCCGGCGCTAAAATCGACCCGACGCGTTCCTACCTGTTGAGACTTCCTTCCGGGCGGAGCATCAACTTGTTCTTCTATGACGGACCAGTGTCGCAGTCCGTGGCCTTCGAGAAACTGTTGAACAATGGTGAGAAGTTCGCTTCGCGTCTGCTAGGCGTCTTCTCCGACGCACGCACCCGGCCTCAGTTGATGAATATCGCGACCGACGGCGAAACATACGGCCACCACCACCGCCATGGCGAGATGGCCCTTGCCTATGCGCTGGATTACATCGAGTCGCACAATCTTGCCAAAATTACCAACTACGGCGAGTTTCTTGAGCTTTATCCCCCCATTCACGAGGTACAGATTTACGAGAACACCTCGTGGAGCTGCGTCCATGGGATTGAACGATGGCGGAGTAACTGCGGCTGCAACGCCGGCCGCGCCGGGTGGAACCAGGAGTGGCGCCGCCCGCTGCGAGAGGCATTGAATTGGCTGCGCGACACAATCGGAGATATCTTCGAGCAGCACGGCGCGCCGCTACTCAAAGACCCCTGGGCGGCACGGAATGACTACATTCAGGTTGTCCTCGACCGCGCCCCCGAGGTTCGCCGCAATTTTGGGCTGCGCCACTTCCGGCGCGATCTCACATCCACCGAAGAGGTGACGGTCTGGCAGTTGCTGGAGATGCAGCGCCACGCCATGCTGATGTTCACCAGCTGTGGCTGGTTCTTTGATGAGTTGTCCGGCATCGAGACCATACAGGTGATCGAGTACGCGGGCCGGGCTGTGCAACTTGCCGAGTTGATCCATTCCAAGCCCATCCAGGAGCCATTTCTTGAGAGACTATGTAAGGCCAAGAGCAACGTCGTTGAACAGAGCGATGGGGCGGCGATTTACCGGAAGTATGTGAAGCCCGCTATTGTGGACCTGGAAAAAGTGGCGGCTCACTATTCCATTTCCTCCCTGTTTGCCGATTACAGCCATCGCACGGACATTTATTCGTACACGGTGGATCGGCTGGACTACCATTCAAACGACGCAGGCAAGATGCGAATGGCATTGGGCAAAGCTCGATTCACCTCCCGGATTACCCAGGCCTCGGAGATTTATACATTCTGGGCGATACACTTCGGCGATCACAATATCGCCGCCGGCGTGCGCTCCTTTGACTCCGATTCGTCGTATGTCGCTTTGCTTGACAGCATCACGGACTCTTTTTCGAGGGTCGATATCCCGGAAGTGGTCCGGTTATTGGATCGTGGTTTCGGCGACCGAACCTATTCGCTGAAGTCGCTTTTCCGTGACGAACAGACTCGTATCCTACGGCTGATTCTGAGTTCGACACTTGCCGAAGCGGAGAACGCCTACCTGCACTTGTATGAGAACCATGCGGCATTAATGCGATTCATTAGTTCGCTCGGAACTCCGATGCCGGGCGAGTTCGGATCCACCATCGAGTTCGCCCTGAACAGCCTGCTGAGGCGGGCATTTGCCGCGGACGAACTGGATGCGTCGCGCATCCGCGGACTGCTGCAGGATGCACGCAATTACAAAGTGAAGTTAGATCAGACCACGCTCGAATTCACGCTACGGCGCACTCTGGAACGCATGGGTTCCCGGCTTTCCGCGGAGCCCACTTACCTCAACGCATTACGCCAGTTGGAGAACGGATTGAAGATTACGCGCGAGGTCCCTTTCCAGGTTGTCCTGCGGACGATTCAGAATCGCATCTACGATATTTACATCAGGCTCTACGCAAAGTATCAACGGAAGGCCCATAAAGGTGACACGGACGCCCAGGAATGGATTGAGAAGTTCCGCTCCGTCGCCAACCTGCTGTCGATTCAGGTGAAGTGATGACGCGCCGCACATTTTTTCCGTGCTTCGGTTTCCCGGTTTTAGCCATGCCTGGATTGAGCACCGCCGCTGCGTTGAGCGAACCCGCAAGGAGAGAGACGATGAGCACAGAGACAAATAAGCGACAGACCGGTGTTTTTGTTGTCCGCAACTACTTTCTGAAGAACGGATCCCAGCCGGCGCGTCTCCATAAGTTCATGCAGAATGCGCTGCTGCCGGAAGTGCAGGGTGTAACCAGCATTCCATCGATCTTTCTGGACGCACTCATCGCGCCCCACATGCCACAAGCGATGACCATCTTCGGGTTTGAGTCGATGGAGCAGTGGCAGGCTTTCGAAAACAAGGCACTAACTTCAAGCCGCTATCAAGCCGGCCTCGCGGAATGGGAACGGGGCGACGACCCGCCCTATGAAGAGTACTCCGAGAAGCTGCTCGCCCCAACCGCCTTCTGCCCGCTGCTTGAGACGTCAGGCGCGCAGGCAGTGGCCCGGACATTTGAGCTGCGGGTTTATCACTCGCCGACCCGCCGCCAGCTGGCAGCGCTCAACGACCGCTTTGGCGGAGCGGAGATCCCAATCTTCCATCGCTGCGGCATCTTTCCGATTCTGTATACCAATGGGCTCTCCGGCCAGAGCTTGCCAAACCTGACCTACCTGACTCCCTTTGAGAACCTATCGGCAAGAGAGAAAGCCTGGGCAACCTTCGCAGCAGATCCGGAATGGGTCAAGGTGCGCGCCGAATCAATTGAGAAAAGCGGGCAAATCTCAGCCGTGATGCACATTAGTTTGTGGAAAGCCGCGGCCTACTCACCCGTTCGATAGGCAGCTCCGCCCGTGGACAAGTGCTTTCAGGCGCTGCTGCAAAAACCCAGAATCCTCTTGCTGACGCGCGCGGTTGCTCTGAAAATACTTGCTTGGGAGGCCTTAGAAACCCCCGGTTGTCAATTGATGGCTAACAAAAAACTCAGCACTGAACCGCGCGCGTAGGCAAGCGGATGCAACGCTAGGGCTGTTTCAGCTTTCTCTTTAACAGGCGGTTCGTTCAGTTGCTTTCCTTCACCACCTCCACCCGCTGCGGCCCCAGGACCCCAATGTTCACTTCTTCCTTGGTCTTCGCCGCCTTCGCGGAAGTCTGTTTGTAGAGCTCGGACTCGCGAGCGCTGTCCGGCTTGCGGCCGGCGCGGGCCAACGCGATCGCGGCGTAATAGTGTGTGGTCGGGTTGTCCGGCTGCAGTTGGGCAGCATGTTGCAGCGGAACTACCGCATCGGCCGGCTGCCCGGCTGACAGCAGCGCGCGTCCCAGACCTACATAGGCATCAGCGAGGCTGTTATCCAAGTCAGTCGCCTTCTTGAAATGCGCAATCGCGTCAGGCCACTGGTCATTCTTGCGGGCCATCTCGCCCAGTATGTATTCGGCTGCGGCGTTGTCCGGGTTGATCTTCAGTTCAGCCTCAAACTCTTTCTTGGCTTCGGCCATCGTATCTGGCGTTTCCGGCTCGGACAGAATGACGCGGCCAATCCGGAAGTGAATGCCCGGCGTGTCGGCGTCGCGCTCCAGGACCGTACGATATTCCGATATCGCGCCCTTCCAATTGCCCTGGGCTTCCAAGGCTTCGGCGCTGAGCTGATGCACCTGCGGAGAAGATGGATTGGTATACAGTAGTTCCTGCGAAGCGCGGATCGAAAGATCGGAGTAGAGGTGGACGGCCAAAAAGAGGATCTCCGGATCGTGCGGGAATTCGTGTTGCAAATACTCGATGAAGCGCGCGGCATCGCCGGCTTGGTTGTAGCTCATGGCACAACGAACGCCCGCGTGGCCCAGTTGCCGCTTCACATCGGCGTCCTGTACCTTGCCGACGGAGGCCTTCAGCACCGGCATGGCCTCGCTACATTTGCCCTGGCGGGCTAGCTCAATCGCGCGAGAAACCGAAATCGCCGGTCGCGGTTGGGCTGGCTTCACCGCGGGAGCCGGCTTCGGAGCAGTTTGGCCCGCTGCGGCGAAAGTGAAGCTGGTGAAGAGGATTACGACGAGTGGAGACCGTGACATTGCTTGCATGAAGATGAGAAAGGGAGCCGATGAGGTTTCCCTCCGGCTCCCCTTTTTCGAGTGTAACCCGCACCGCTGGCTGAGAAAAGCTCGGAGCCGCCTGAGGCCAAGACGACTCCGAAGAGTTTTGAAATCTCCTGACTCTGCTTCGTCAGAAGATGTATTTCAAGGCAAACTGAATGTTGCGCGCACCGGACGAACTCTGCAGAAGCCCCAGGCTGGAGCCAAGGCCAATCCCCGGAGAATTGAGAATCGGCGTGTTCGTTAGGTTGATGAATTCGCTGCGGAACTCCAGGCTCTGACGCTCCGTGATAGCGAAGAATTTGTCGACGCTGAAGTCGAAGGTTTTCAGACCCGGACCCCGAACGGTTCCGACACCGCACGAGCCAAAGGTTCCTGCCACGGGTTGGGCGAAGCCAGTCTGGCTGAACCACTGGTATCCGCCTAAAGGAGAGTTCTGGTAATTGGTATATTGCACCGGCGAGATACAGTCGGGCCTGGCGCCGCGCGAGTTGGTGCCGGAAGCGTCGTTCGCCTCAAGCGTGAGCGGGAAGCCGGTATGCAAGCTGAGAATACCGTTGATCTGCCAATCGCCGACGAATGCGTTGACTACTTTATTCATGTCCTTACCGTACTTACGACTGCGGCCGAACGGAATGTCGTACGTCGCGTAAGCAGTTAGTATCTGGGTCGCGTCGTAATAGCAAGGCCCCCATTCCGCTTTCTGATTAAAGAGGTTTTGCCAGTACGGGGATGTTGGTGTGGTCTGACCGCCCCAGGATCCGTAGTAACCGCTGGAATCCGTCATGCATTTCGAATAGGTGTAGGCCACGTTAAATTGCAAACCGTCTGATAACCGCTTCTGCAGGACAGCCTGCAAGGCGTTGTAGGTCTGGTTTCCGTTGGAGGCGGTGCCCGAAATCTGGCTGATCTCGTTTTTCAGGACCGGGTTACCGGAGAGATAGGGGCTCTCCTGCGTGGTGCCATTGGGGAGCAGTTCCAGCTGTTGATAAGGCATGGGAACCATCAGATGCGTGTTCTTCTGGCCCACATAGGCGGCCTGAAACGTCACGGTGTTGCTGAACTGGTGCTGCACCGTGAAGTTCCACTGCTCGGAAACCGCCGGACGAACGTTTGGATCCCACACGCGCAGCAGCGCACCGGCGTAAGGATTTGTCGCCGAACCGATGGGAGCAAATCCTTGGTCCAGCGTAGTCAGCGGAAGAGGATCCGATGAGTAGGTAGCGTTCTTTTCGCCTTCAAACGGGGGATTGATCGGCAGGCGGAGGTTGGTTCCCGTTCCTTCCAGATAGGAAGACATAGAGAATGATCCCCGAACGACCGTCTTTCCGCCGCCTGGCGTATAAGCAAAACCAATCCGAGGCTGGAAGTTGAAGCCGCCATTGTACTGGTTGTACAAAGCGCGGCTGTTTCCATCCTGACCGGCGAGCTCAATCTGGCCGGAGATGAGGCCGAAGTTCGATTGCCGGTTATAAACTTCCACCCAGGGCGTATGCAGTTCCCACCGCAAGCCCAGGTTAAGAGTCAAGTTGCTGCGGACCCGCCAATCGTCCTGCACAAAGGCCGCGAAGATATTGGCCCGCTGGCCCCACGTGCCGCCGTTGGTCCCGACCCCGATGCTGTCCGGAAGGCCGAGCATGAAGTCGGCTTCGCCGACGCCATTCGCTTGAGCGCCTGAGCAGCCGGAAGATCCGATGTAGCAGGGGCCGGCCGTGTATTGCCCATTGAAGCTCATATTGCCCGCCAAGCCGTTGTTCCCTGCGTAGAAGGTGTCGATACGGTCACGCCATCCCTGAAAGCCAAACTTGATGTTGTGCGCCCCCTTATTCCAGGTCACAGTGTCGCCATACTGGATCACGGTATCGGCGAACAACTGGTAAGAGTCTCCATTGCCGATTTGTTGGGCATATCCACCGCTGAAGTTCATTTGCGGCAGAATGCTTGACGTGGCTCCCGGGAACCCAATGGTTTGGGGGAAGTTCACCGCGGTGCTAGCCGCCGCCCCATTGTTGACTGTCACATAGTTGACGCCGGCGCGCGCATCGTTCACCAGCGAGGGACTGATGGTCCTGGTCCAATCGATCACGCCATTGTATTGCGGGAACACCGCGAACCCGTTGTAAAGCAGCGGCAAGCTGTTCGTGGATGGGTTATTGATGTAAGCCTGTGAGTACCGGACGAAGAGCCGATCCTTATCGTCGATGTTCCAATCGACCTTGGCGTCGCCCTGATTACCGTCGATGGCGCTGTTAGTCGTATTGAAGTAGTTGTTGTTAAGACTCGTCCCGTTGGGAACGGGATAGTACGAAGAATTGACAATGCTCAACGCCATCGGACTCAGCAAGGAGCTCGGTATTATATTGCCGGCAAAAGGAATCCGGCTTCCATTTGCATTCAGGGCAAAGGG
>JBAUOG010000881.1:0-1936 GCA_049579625.1 Bryobacteraceae bacterium | reverse complement strand
AGGACTGCCCGCAAAACTGCTCAAACTTCCTGAAGGTAAGCGATAAAGCGATCCCGAAGTCCACGCTCTCGCAGCACTTCAAGATGCTTCGCGAGGCGGGCCTGATTCGGAGCGAGCGCCACGGTGTGGAGATGCGCAACAGCTCGCGGTGCGCTGAGCTGGAGGGGCGCTTTCCGGGGTTCATTCGGGCGATCGTCAATGCGCATACCATCCAGTTGGCGGATCAGATACGGGCGAAGATTCCTGTCCCGAAGCGCCCTGCCAAGCGGGTAGCGTCGAAATAAAAAGGCTGTGCGAATACGCCAACGACGACGTTCGTCTGCTGCTCGAGGGACACACTGTGCTTCTTGGGGAACACACCACATAATTCCCAGGAAACGGCGATATCGTCCGCAATGATGGGGGCGGCTTGTCTGAAGTCAAATGGTACAAGATGACTTTGTCCTTGAATTTCGTCTTTGAAATTCACCAACAATCTCCGTCGGTGTCATAACATCTGGATAGGCTCGCGCAGGAAGGACTGACTCTGCTGCTTCACCGTCATCAACTCGTACTGGACTCTGTTGAGCGGGCGTCAACGCGAGCTGCGCTTTCCAAGCACGGCGAACTTCAACGTGGCATCGGGAGCCTTGGGACCATCGCTGCGCTGGCGCCCCTGCTTGGGCTCGCGATGACGGTCCTGGAGATATTAGGCGTCTTTGGCCAATCGTTCGGCAGCTCGAAGGGCACGGTCTTGGCTATTACTGCCGGCGGCCTTTCCCAATCGATGGCGCCGACGCTTGTTGGCCTCGCTGTGGGCATACTCGCGCTTTGGTTCCACCAGTACCTTAACAGCCAGATGGAAACATTCGATCGGGAAATGATGAACGCGACCGTCGATTTGAGGAATCGGCTGGACGTTCATATCGTGCGAATGATGGGCCCGCCCATGAGTCCTTCGCGGGATAGGACGCCGTCAGCGCAGACCGTTCGGGATGCCGGTACGGCGGCGAATGACCTGCCGATCCGGGATCCGCGGCTTGGCTTGGAACTGTGGAGAGACCGCCCCGGAATCTTCCAGCTTTTATTGCCTCGACTCGAGTCCGATCGTGAGGCCGATACCGCTCTCGCCGGTGCGATGTGGATCGCATTTGTCTACGGTTTTCTTGGCTGGCTGAGCTACTTCTGGCAGGGGCGGCCGAACGCCGGTGTCCTGATGTTCGCTCTGTTTGTGGTTGCGGGCTTTGGCATTCGCGCGGGTTCCCGTTTCGCGATCCTGTGCTTGTTTGCGTTCTTCGCGATCGCTTGCGCAGCGTGCATTGCTTGCGGTGGTTGGGCTCTTGTCCCAGCGTGTTTGGTGGTGGCGCCACTGATGCTGGCCGGCGGTTTCCGGGCATGCCGTTATGCGGCCTCGCTCGATCGGCCTTCCAGGGTCACCTCCGCTGAGCGGGCGTCAAATCTGGCGAAGCCATTTTGGACAGTTCTGCGACTGGTTCCGATCATCCTCGTAGGGCCACTCCTTTGCTGCGCGATCTCAACGGTTTTGTTCGGGACGATATTCAACATCTGTTCGATGGACGCTGATGGCTCAATGGCGCCCAGCATCCCTCGGGGTGCCTGGATCATGGGGTTGACTCCACCGGTGATGGGCACGATTCGTCGTGGAGATATCGTTGCTTTTTCCCCTGAATGGTATTCAGTGGGCACTTCGCGGGTGGTCGGATTGCCTGGTGACCGCCTTCAGGTGAAATCAGGGAAGCTGATACGGAACGGGCAGTACATGGACGAACCGTATCGCCAGGTGCGGTATCGGATCAGTTACGGTGATTTTCCTTCCAACTCCAAAGATGTCCCGTACGATTTTCGCTGGCGGCATGAGTCAGCCTATGGAGCGGGCCTGAAGACGGATGAGCCTTATGTGGTTCCGAAAGAGGCGTACTTTGTCCTCAACGACGAC
>JBAUOG010000880.1:0-4663 GCA_049579625.1 Bryobacteraceae bacterium | reverse complement strand
CGATTTCGAGGACCACACGCGGCTTGTCGCACAGAAGATCCACCTCCATGCCGCTGAATCCGTCAAATGGGATCGGCAGGTCCGCGTTCAATCGAAAACGCCCCGCGGTACCCGCCATCGTCTGAAGCCGCCGGTACAGAAAGGCTTCGGTAGCACTGCGTGCGCGATCTACGCCTACCGCATCCGGAGGGAGCGGGCGCGCCGCATCAACGAATAACGTCGCCAGCGACAATTCGACGCCGTCCCTGACCAGCCTGCGTACGCTCGCCGCGTAGTCGCGCTTCCACGCTGGGTCGGCAGGCAGCGGAACGTCGGCGGGCCATCCCGAAATAGCGCCCGCGGGCAGGACGATGGTGTATCCGACGGCTTCGTATCCGCGGCAGCGCCGATCGAACATCCGCGCTAGCATTGGGACGTCGAGATCCGCGTAATCGTACACCCGCACCTCAAGCTTTGCATCGTGGAGGCGGTGGAGCCTGCCCACGTATTGCGCCACAGTCCCGCGCCACGATACGGGCAGGGTCACGAACAGTGTGTCGAGACGGGGATCGTCGAATCCCTCCCCGATGTACTTGCCGGTGGCGAGGAGGACGCGCTCCTGATCGTACGGAATCCGCGTCAACCGCTCCGCAACCGCCTCAGTCTCCTTTCTCCCCATGCCGCCTCGCAGCACGACCAGGTGGCGGACACTCCCGGAAAGTTGCGCGGTGAGGGCGTCCAGGTGCCGATTGCGCTCCGTCAAAACGAGGGGCGAACGGGCCTCGCGCACAGCCCGGATCACATCTTCGCAAATCAGGCGGTTGCGCCCCTCGTCCTCCACCAGTTCCTTGGATAGCGAAAGAAACTCGTTTCGCTGGTCGGGATCCGGTCCGCGCTTCGAATGAAACCCCGTGGGACGGACGATCACGGTGTGCTCGAACGGCCTCAGTGCCGCCTGCGCTTTCGCGTTCACCCGGTAACGAACCGGGCCGCAATGCATAAAGATGATCGGGTGGTGGCCATCCTTTCGCGCGACCGTCGCCGATAGCCCCGCAACGAACCTCGCTTTGGCACTGCGCGCGACCTGTTCGAAGCTCTGCGCCGACAGGTGGTGGCACTCGTCCACGATGAGGTGTCCATATTCTCCAACGCAATCATCTACAATGCCCTTTCGGACGAGGCTTTGGATGAGCGCGACGTCAATCGTCCCGCGCGGCTTGCGGCGTCCGCCGCCGATTCGCCCAATAGCCGCGACAGGTACGTTCAGAAATGCCGACAATCGGTCGACCCACTGTTCGAGCAGTTGCTTCCGGTGAACGAGTACGAGCGTATTCACGCCGCGCCGCGCGATCAGCCACGCCGCAATCACGGTCTTTCCGAAGGCCGTGGTCGCGGCCAATACTCCGGTATCGTGGGCGAACATCGCCTCTGCCGCCGCCTGCTGCTCCTGCCGCAGTTCTCCCGTAAACGCAAGTTCGATTCGCTGACCCGGGTTGCGCTCGTCCCTTACTGTCGATTTGATCCCGAGGTCGGCGAGCACCTGTCGCACATCGTCCAGGCAGCCTCGCGGAAGGCCGATGTGACGCGAGTGCTCTTCGGCGCAGGAGATGACTCGCGGTTTACCGTGAATGGGCAGCCGCATCGCCTGTGCCTTGTAGAACTCCGGGTTCTGAAAGGCCGCGACGCGGAGCAGGCGATTTCGCAGCGGTGGCGGCAGGCCCTCTCTGGCGATATAGATCTCGTTCCCCAGCACGAGTTCCAGGCTGCGCGGCAACTCTCCCGCAATCGGGAGTTCTTTCCGACGGCGCGATGGCGGCGCCGTCCAGGGCTCGGGCTCATCTTCCTCGGCGAATGGAAACCGGACGCCAACCACATTCCCTGAGCGTTCGGCGTTGCGTACGAGGTCCTCGACTTGCGCTCGGCCGTTCTTCCCAACCGAGGAGAGAAACGCCCATTGATCGGCGTGAGGATTGAAATCGTCATCGAGGAACAGGCTGTTACCCTGCTCACGCGGTTGCTTCTGCAGGGGCAGGGCGATCAGGTTGCCGAATCCGCCCCGGGGCAGCGTGTCCTGGTTGGGAAAGAAGCGGTCGTACGAATCAAAGCCGACGTCGGGCCGGTGCTCCATCGTTTCTGTGAGAATTAACGAAGCGAGCTTGCGGGCGAGTGCGGCCGGAAGGGCCTCGTCGAAGAAGAGCCACACGTGCGCGCCGGATCCCGAGCGCGAACGTTCCAGGGCGCACGGCAGATTCATACGGCGGCACGTTGCTACAAAGGCAGCCGCGTCTTCGCGCCAACCTTCCTTGTCGAAATCGGCGGCGAGGAAGAAACACGTCTCGTCCTGGAGCATCGGGTAGACGCCGCCGACGAAAGGTTGTCCGGTATTGTCACGACCTGAAAGGTGCCACCGGATTACGTCATCGGTGACGTTCAGGAACCGGCGGTGCGGGCAATCTGCGCACTTGATTCGCGGTTTCTCGCAAATACCGGGGATCCATTCGTTCCCGCATGCAGGAGCATATCCGGATTTTCCTGTTCGGCGGCTTTCGAAGCGGCGCGGATAGACGTCGTCCCGTCCCCGGAAGAGCGAGCGGAAAAGCGCGATCTTGGCGTCCGGTGAGGACCGGCAGTCGACGGGTTCCATCCCGATTATGCCAATCATAGCGTTAACAGCCGGATCGAGATTCTGCTCAAGCCGTCCACTTAAAGATTGGGTTTGAAGGCCCCCACGGCCAGGGAGCATAGTGCTCACTGGAGATTTCGGTCTCCGAGGCATTCTCAGATTTGGTCTGCCACTTCGACGGGCTGGAGATGCTCGACTGACGCGCAGGTGCAGCAAGTTCCGCTCGGGCTGCGAGATGCAGCTTCGAAACGGCAGGGAAACCCTTCCCCCTTCGGCATCCCTCGGTGGTCAGCCCAAAGTGAACAGGGTTGGTACGATCGAGTGCGGAGTTGAGCCATGACCGAGCGCATCGAGATGAATCCAGCAGTAATGCGGGGTAAGCCTGTGATTCGGGGGACCCGCCTGCCAGTGGAACTCTTGTTGCGTAAGCTCGCCGAGGGTATGACCACGGCCGATCTCCTGGATGCATATCCGCGATTGCGGGAGGATGATATCCGGGCAGCGCTGGACTACGCGGCGGATACGATTCGCCCACGAAACCGTTGTGACGCTCGATTAAGCAGGCGAATGCGTTTTCTCGCGGACGAATGCTGCGATTTCGCCGCCGTTCGCTCTCTACGCGCAGACGGCCATGATGCAGCCGGGGGCAGCCCGGATCAGTTTCGGACCGTAAGATACGCAATGAGAAATGATAGACGCCGCACACGAGGGGCCATCGAATTCTTCCAGTGAGCGAGATCAGGAGGTGCAGCGGCAGGCCGCACTCAGCCATCACTATCACGCAAAGGTGGGAGCCCGCCCGGTCTGCTGGTCTCAAAATCACCTCATACGCTCCGGCCTTCGCTTGACAAACCAAATTGACTCATCGATACTACCCATATAGATGCTATGCCTATCATCGATATGCCTAAGCCCGATATGCCTTCGGGCGCCCTGGTCCTGCTCATCATGCGCGTGTTACGTTCGGGGCCGTTGCATGGTTATGCGATTGCCCAGCGCATTCATACCCTGTCTTCCGAAGTTTTGAGCGTAGAAGAAGGCTCGCTGTACCCGGCGCTGCAACGAATCCTGCTGAAAGGCTGGGCAACGGCGGATTGGGGGCTTTCGGAAACTAATCGCAAGGTACGCTTCTACCGCTTGACCCCCGCCGGACGCAAGCAACTGGAAGCCGAACTGTCTGACTACCAACGGGTGCACCAAGCCATCCAAGCCGTTCTTCGGACCGCGTAAAGGAGATTGCCCGATGGACCTTTTTCGCCGTCTTCGATACCTATTCAACCGCCGGCAGTACGATCAGGGTCTCGCCACCGATATGGAATTTCATCGTGAAATGGCGGCGCGCGAAGGCCGGCGGTTCGGCAACGCGCTGCAATTGCGCGAAGAGTCGCGCGAGGTTTGGGGCTGGACGTGGATCGACCGTCTGGGGCAGGATTTGCGCTACGCCTTTCGGTTGCTGAGGCGTTCGCCCGGATTCACAGTGGCAGCGGTCCTGATGCTGGGTCTGGGCATCGGCGTCAACGTGGCGGCCTTCGGCTTCTTCAATCTGGTCCTGTTTAAGCCACTGCCGGTACGTGATCCCGATTCCCTGGTCAGGCTGCAGCGGCGCTCGCCCAAAGACTACGCCACGTTCATGCCTTATCCAGAGGCAATGTTTCTCGGCGATCACTCGAAGGCTCTGTCCTCCGTCATCGCCACGAGCCAGGCGCTGATGTGGATTGAGGTCGGTACGAAACCGTTGGGGGTGAACTTTGTCTCCACCAACTACTTCACTGAACTGGGCGTGACGCCTGCCGTGGGGCGCCTGTTGAACACGGCTCGCGATGAAGCTGCGGATGCGGACCCCATAGCCGTGTTGTCCTATGAGTTCTGGCAACGCTACTTCGGCGGCGACCTCTCCATTGTTGGCCGCACGATTCATCTCAACAACAAGCCGGTCACCGTGGTTGGCGTTATCGGACGGAATTTCGGAGGTCTCACTCTGAGCAAACCCGACATCTGGATTCCCATCAAGCAGCAGCCTTACTTCATCAACGGCAGCCGCTTATTGACGGACTATACCGG
>JBAUOG010000879.1:0-3007 GCA_049579625.1 Bryobacteraceae bacterium | reverse complement strand
GGGGCCGATTAAGTGTTGATGGACCGGGACAGAATAACCCGGACCGGAGCGAGGGCCCCTGGGGTAGAGCGGTCGGACCGCTCGCACGGAGGTGTTTCAAAGCACATCGTCCCTGACACAGAGCAGGGAATTCCGATGGACGCAGAGAGCACGAAGGACGATGGCAAACCAGTTCGCTGGGAAGGCCTTGTCTGAAATTCCGGCCTTGAAGCCGTACCGGGGAAAACTCGCCGTACGGAATTTTAGGGGGGACGTTGGAAACGTCGGCATCATTCGAAGCCCGATTAGCGCCATTGTCCTACCCGACAGTAACGCGCAAGTCGCCAGGCGGATCGCCTTCCTCACTCTCACCAGCCGTTTCCTCTGACGTCACGGCTCAGTTGATTACGGCGACGGGCCGTTTCAAGCCACGAGTTGGGGCGACCTCCAGCATGCGCGGCCGCCCCTCATTACTTAACTTATTACTTACGACGAATGCGCGCCAAGCACCTTTGGCTGCGTCGTCGCAAGCGCCACCTTGTTGCTGAAAACAACCTTGCTGTCCCACTCCGCCTCGAAGGCCGGTGCCGGATCATGCCCTAGTGTCCGTCCAGCTAGCGTCGCCGTTAAGCACATTCCAAACGCCGGATCGAACGCCCCGTGCGCATTATGCGTCGCCGCATCGATCACCAACGCCAGGTTCCGCCGCTTCTTCATGAAGGTCGGATCTGCAGTCGGATCCCCCGTCACTGTCTTGGCGTACGAAATCGTATCCGCCAGGGACGAACCCGCATCCGCGACCGACCCGGCCCACTCCATAATGTCGAACCAATCCACCGCCTCGGCGCCTTTGAGAGAAGTGTTGTTGAACTCCATGCCGTCCCACCCGTGGGGATCCATCAGAACTTGGATCCGCGCCAGATCCGCCGGGTCCTGCGGATCGAGCAGCTTCACCAGGGCCGTCTTCCCGACTGGCCATAATTGCTCGCGCTTCCACGGCGTCATCTTCACTGGATCGGAGAAGAACAACCGCATCACATCGTCATTGCTGTAGCTGCACGACGCCGCAAACCGAGCGTGCCGCACGTTCGGCCCGGTCGCTGGAATCGCCGTCTTCACCGACTTTGGCATCACGCCCAGAACGACGCCCGGGTTCAGCTGCTTCAGCGCTGCCCGGTGGCCCATTGTGTTCCTGTAAATCAGCATGTCCTGTTGCGCCGTCAGCGTCAGCCCGAACCCCGTTTCCGCACCCAGCGCCTGGTACGCCGCAGTCGCCACGAACGACTCATACAACACGACCCGCAGAATTTACGGAGCCGCCACGAGCGGCATCGACCCGGTCGTGATCCGAGAGGCGGTCGCCTTGTCCGTGATAACCACCGATCCGTTCTCCGCGTTCTTCACCACCCGCATATTCAGTACAAAATCGCCGACCGAACGGTAGTTGTACAGCCCAAGCAGATTCACGTTAAGCGAGTACTTCTTCTCGAGCGTGTCGATCACCACGTCTCGCAGCTTCCGGACGTTCCCCTGTCCGTCAAGCGTGGCCAACTGCGTCCAGTCCCCGCCCAGCGCCGCTGCCACCGCGTCGTGCGTTGCTCCGCCATCTTTTGCCGCCGTATTGACCTCATACACCAGCGCGGCCTCATCAGACTCCGAAGCCGAACAGGCAGCGTTGAGCGAAATCGCCAGGCTCTGGTCGATGCTGTCGTTCAACACCTTCTGGAACTTCGCCACATCGTCCTTCGACAAGTTGCTCAAATCCGCTTGGTCCGATATCGCCTTGAAGAACGCAGCGATCAGGTCCGTTTTGCCGGCGTTCGCTCCCAACCCCGCCGACGCCGTAAACGACGCCGACAGCGTCGTACCGTTCTTTTTGTAAATCCCCAGCCGAATGGCATTCGCTCCGCTCCGCCGGAACCGCACCCCGAAAGCGCCCGACACTGCCACCGAACCGGCCACGCTCACCGTCACCGCCGGCGCAACCGACAGGCTCGCGATGAAGGGCAGATTCGCGTCCGCCAGACTCATCTGGTTGATCGACGTCGGCAGCTTCCACGAACCGCCGACTTTGAATGACCCCGTCACATCGGTCGTATAAATCACCCCGGTCGGAATCGTCATTACCTGTTCCGCAGTGGCTATGACGTTGTACGCGCTCAGCGCGGCCGACAGCGCATCGCTCAGCTTCTCGTTGGGCGCCACAGCGTCCGGGACGAGTTGATAAGTGGCAAACGCCGAAGTGGCGTTCGCCTCGAAACTCACTCCGAACCCGTGCGGGAGCGGCACCGACACCTTTGCGTCGAGCAACGTGTCAAACTCCACGCCCACCCAGCAGTCGTTGCCCAGGATGTCCACCGCGTCGTAGTCGTCCTTGCCGAAGAGCGGCGTGTCAGAGGCCCGACCCACGCTGATTACCGCGTTGACGCCCGCTTTGAAGTCGATGGTGTTCTTATCGAATGGGATCGTCGGCTTTTCGAACGTCGCCGCCAACGTCACATCGTTGAACGTCTTGTTCGTTACCGGCTTGCCGAGCGCCTCCAGAAAAGCCTGCGCGCTCTGCATGTCGTTCAGCTTCTGGCCCGCCAGCAGACTGTCGTCAGTGATGTCAATCTGCTCGCTAGCTGTGATATCTCCAATTGTGACTTTCGCCATGGGATGTTTTCTCCGGGACGGACCATAGCCGTCCCCTGTATCCTATAGCGAATCTCGACCAGATTTCGTGACATTTTTCTCGTTATTCTCTAAAATCAAAGAATCTTTGCTGTTTCACGTTTGGCTACCCTCCGTTTGCGGATCCTAAGAAAAAGAAAAGCGGGCAAGCTGACCCTTCCCTACGGAAGGGTTGGCGACGATCCTCCCGGAGTGCTGCAACAACTCGAAACGCCCGTCAATTTCGGCGCGCGATCCTAGATCGGAGTTCCGAAACCAGGCACAGAATATGCGTATACTGGAAAGCCATGAGAAACAACAGTCTCATCGCTTTAGCATTCCTTCTTCTGGTTGTCATACCCGGCGAATCTTCTCA
>JBAUOG010000878.1:0-8632 GCA_049579625.1 Bryobacteraceae bacterium | reverse complement strand
ACGCTGCAGTTGGTGAATGCGGCCTTGGCGCGTGTTCAGCCCACGCTGCCCGCTAACGCCAAGGTAACGTCAAATCGCCTGACCTTCGCAGCCTTTCCCATCCTTGGCTACAGCCTGACTTCCGATAGAGTCCCCCAAAGGACCCTCTGGGAACTCGCTAATTACACTATGAAACCCCGCCTGAATCGCGCGAACGGCGTTTCCTCGGTTGTCGTGCAGGGCGGCCAGGTGCCCGAGTTTCAAATCCAGCCCGACCCTGCGAAGTTGATCGAGGCCGGCGTCACAATCCCGAATATCCTGGACGCCATCAGCCGGAGCAACATGATCGATTCGCCCGGCCTCATCGAAACCAACCACCAGTTGGTGCTCGCGCTGATGAGCGGCCAGGCTCGTGACCTTCACGACATTGGAAACATTATCGTCAAGACGACCCCTGCTGGCGCGGCCGTGCACATCAGTGACGTCGCCAGCGTAAACAACTCGGTGATGCCCGTCTACACGGTAGTAACCGCCAACGGCAAGCCGGCTGTTCTGCTGAACATCTACCGGCAACCAAACAGTAATACCGTAGACGTCGCGAAGGCCGTCCATAGCGAGATCGCGAATCTAAAGAAGGACCTTCCTCCCGGCGTAGATGTTCGCCCCTTCTACGACCAGTCGGAGTTGGTGATCGATTCCATCGCGAGCGTGCGCGACGCCATCCTTCTCGGCTTGATTCTGGCCTCCCTGATCATGGTCCTCTTCCTGCGGGATTGGGGCACGTCGCTGGTGGCCGGCCTGGTGATTCCCGCCACCATCGGAGTTACGTTCATAACCATGCGTATGTTGGGCCAAAGCTTCAACCTCATGACGCTTGGCGGGCTGGCCGCTGCTGTCGGATTGGTGATCGACGACGCCATCGTGGTGGTTGAGAACATCGTGATGCATCGCGATTCGGGTCAATCGCGTGCGGAAGCGATTCGCAGCGCTATACGCGAAATCCGTGTCCCCTTGGTGGGTTCTACCATTACACCCATCGTCGTCTTTCTGCCGCTCATCTCCATAACCGGAGTCACCGGCGTTTTCTTCCGCGCTCTCGCCATCACCGTCGGGATGGCGCTTCTCACATCTCTCGCTCTGGCCCTCACCTGGACGCCGACGTTGAGTCATTATTTCCTCCGAACGAGGCGGGGCGATGGCTCCGGGCCGGCGAGACACGAAACTGTGCCGCCTTGGCTGATGCGGGCGTACGAGCGCACTCTGCGCTTCACCCTTGAGCATCCGCTGGCTCTCGCGCTTTGCACCGTTCTGCTGATCGCAGGTTCCTACTTTTGTTATTCGAACACCGGTTCGGACCTACTGCCCGCCATGGACGAGGGCGGCTTCATCGTCGATTACACGATGCCCCCGGGATCCTCGCTGAAGGAAACCAATCGGGTCATCAGCCACGTGGAGAGGATCCTGCGAGACACGCCCGACGTCGCTACCACGGCGCGGCGTACAGGCCTGCAACTCGGCTTGGCAGCGGTAACGGAAGCCAACCAGGGCGACATCAGTGTCAAGCTGAAGCCGATGGCGCCGATCTGGTCGAGGATGTTCGGAATCCATGGGCCGAATGAGCGCTCGCGTTCGGGTGAAAAGGTGATCGCCGATGTGCGCGCCAAGATCACGGAAGCCGAGCCGCTTCTGGACGTCGAATTCCCCCAGCTTCTCCAGGACATGATCGGCGATCTGACCAGCGCGCCCCAGCCGGTGGTCATCAAGCTCTTCTCAGAGGACGCCGAACTGCTGCGCCACTGGGCGCCGGTGGAGGCGAGTGCAATTAAGAAGATCCCCGGCGTGGTCGACGTCGAAGATGGTATCGATAACACCACCAGCGGTACTGCCATGACATTCAATATCGATCCCGTCGTCACGGCTCGCGCCGGCTTTACACCGCAGGAGGTGGAACTGGATGCAAGTGCCATGTTGCAGGGCGAGCCAGCTTCTCCACCGGTGGTTCTGAACGCTCGTGCCTACCCCATTCGCGTGCAGTTCCCGCCTTCCGCGCGGAAAACCCTGGATAGTATGCGCAACACATTGATCGTCAGTGGAACCGGAAAAACCGCCACTATCGGTTCACTCACCACCTTGACCGAGATCCCCGGACAGACCGAAATCATTCGCGAGAACCTGCAGCGATGCGTGAACGTCACGGCGCGGTTCGAAGGCATCAGCCTGGGTGACGGCATCAAGAAGGTTCAGCAGGCCGTGGCGGAGTCCAACCTTCCTCCCAGCATCCGGGTGGTCTACGGCGGCCAATACGCTGAGCAGCAGAAGTCCTTTCGCGATCTGGTATTCGTGCTGGCGCTGGCGATTGTTCTGGTGTTCATGGTCTTGCTGTTTGAATTCGGCGAGTTTGGCGCGCCCATCGCGGTGTTGTCGTCCGCCTTGCTGTCAACATGTGGTGTCTTCCTGGCACTCCTGATTACGAGGACAACCTTCAACTTGTCGTCTTTCATGGGGCTGATCATGGTGATTGGCATCGTTGCCAAAAACGGCATTCTGTTGCTGGATGCCGACCAGCGATTCCGAGCCACCGGCACTCCCGCAGAAGAAAGCATGATCCGCGCGGGCGAGCGCCGCCTGCGACCCATCATGATGACCGCGCTCGCAACCGTCGCCGGCATGCTTCCGCTAGCCTTCGCCGTGGGAGCCGGTTCTCAAATGCTGCAACCTCTTGCCATCGCAGTTATTGGCGGAATCCTCGCCTCGATGGTTCTCTCATTGGTGGTTACGCCGGCCGTTCGCTTCTATGTAGGGGGCCGGCACTGATTCGAAAAGGAGTAATAAGCTTTATGAAAAAACTCGCGATAGCAGGTTTGCTAGTCATCACTGCCGCATTTGCCGCGGAAGGCTTCAAGGTCATTTCCAAAATCAAGATTGGCGGCACGGGTGGTTGGGATTACGTAGCCGTCGATCCAAACACAGATCGCGTGTACGCATCCCATGGCGCCCTGGTGGAAGTAGTGGATGCGAAGGCCGGCAAAGTGGTCGGCCAGATTACCCAATTACATGGTGTTCACGGCGTCGCGGTAGCGCCCGAGTTTGGTAAGGGCTTCATCACCAATGGCCAGTCCAATAGCGTTACTATCTTCGATTTGAAGACCCTCGCCAAAGTCGGTGAGCCGCAAACCGGTCAAAATCCTGACTCGGTCTGCTTCGAGCCGAAAACCAAACGCATTTTTACCTTTAATGGCAAGTCGAACGATTCCACCGCCATCGACCCTAAAACCAATGAGGTGATCAAGAGCTTCCCACTCGGCGGAAAGCCTGAAGAGTGCGCCGCCGACGGCACGGGCAAGCTGTATGTCAATCTCGAAGACTCCAGCGAGATCGTCGAGATCGACGCCGCAACAACAACTGTGCTGCGGCACGCTTCGCTGGCGCCCTGCGAATCCCCCTCTGGCTTGGCGATCGATATCAAGAACAAGAAACTCTTCTCGGCCTGCGATAACAAGGTGATGGCCGTGACCGATATTCCCACGTTGAAAGTGATCGCGACCGCGCCGACGGGAGCGGGGGCGGACGGCGCCGGGTTTGACCCGGGCCTGGGCCTTGCCTTCAGCTCTAACGGCGGCGATGCCACACTCAGCATCATCAAGCAGGTCGACGGCAAGTGGCAGAACGTTGAGAACGTGCCCACTGAGAAAGGCGCCCGCACCATGACCGTGGATACCAAGAACCATCGCGTGTATCTGCTGGCTGCGGAATACGGCCCAGCACCGGCAGCCGAGCCAGGAAAGAGAGTTCGTCCCCCGATCTTGCCCGACAGTTTCCACATTCTCGTGGTCAGCCGATAACGCCGATTCGCGAATCGAAGAACGGGGACTGCGCCAGTGCGCAGTCTCCGGACGAGTCACGAGAGCCTTCTCAAGAAATCGAATCGGGACTCGGTATCACATACCTGCTATTGCGTATATTCGAGAATTCGAATATTATAGACGATGTGAAAGACGCACTCCGCCGTTTCAAGGCCGACATCTTTCAAGCTATGGGCCATCACACGCGAATCGCCATCGTGGAAGCGCTTCGGGATGGAGAACTACCAACCGGCAAGTTGATGGAACAACTGAACCTTGAGCAAGCGAATGCCTCCCAACACCTTTCGATCCTGAGGACCAAAATGATTGTGGTTAACCGAAAGGTGGGAAATCAGGTCTTCTATTCCTTGCGCGACCCTGTGCTCATTGAAGTGCTCGACACCCTTCGCCGCTATTTTCATGCTCAGCTGACTGACACTTTGAACATGCGGGACGAGATCGGACAGGAGCAGGGGGAGCGGAAATGAAGAGCGTTGCGCCGTCCGTCGCCGGCAAATGGGAGTTGACGGGTTGTTGATCGGCTACGCTTTCTTCGGAGGATTGCTGGCGTACGGGGGCGGCGCTGTTGCAGGCCTTATTACCTGCCGCAAACCGGCCTTGGCCCGCATTCTTTCCTGTAGTTTGGCTCTAGTTGGGGCACTGCTTGAGATCGCCGCTTGCGTGCTGACCCTGGCAACAGGTGCCGATCCGCAGTGGCAGACGCCAGCCGCCGTTCCGTTTCTCACTTGGGGGTTCCACCTCGACCCTCTCTCCACGTATTTCAACCTGATGCTCAGCGTGCTGGCGGCCGCTGTATCCATTTATTCGCTCGGCTACTTGCGTTCGTACGGGGCCAAGAGAGCGGTCGGCGTGCTCGGTTTCTTCTACAACGTCATGCTGCTGGCGATCACATGTGTCTTCACGGCATCGAACGCATTCTTCTTCCTGATCGCCTGGGAGATGATGGCCCTTTCCGCCTGGTGCCTGGTAAGCTTCGAGCACTGGCGCGAGGCCACCCGCAAAGCGGGAGTTCTGTTCTTCGTGATGTCGCACGCCGGCACGGGTTGCCTGCTGATTGGATTCCTGCTGCTCGGCACTCGTGCGGGGAGTCTGGACTTTTCGAGCTTCGCTGCGCTGGGCAAAACGCTGAGCGGCCCCTGGCAGGCCGCGATCTTCCTATTGTTCTTCGCCGGCTTTGGCGTGAAAGCCGGCGTGATTCCCCTGCACATCTGGCTGCCGGAGGCTCATCCGGTGGCGCCGAGCAATATTTCCGCCCTGCTCTCGGGCGTGGTTATTAAGACAGGAATTTATGGAATGGCCCGGGTGTTCTTTGAATTCCTGGGAATGCCGCCTCTCTGGGCCGGGATCCTCGTGTTAGCGGTAGGCCTGGTCTCCGCGCTATTGGGCGTGCTGTACGCCTTGATGGAACACGATCTCAAACGTCTGCTGGCGTATCACAGCATTGAGAACATCGGCATTATTCTGATGGGCTTCGGCGCGTCAATGATGTTCATCGCTTTGGACCAGCCCCGCTTCGCTGCAATCGCCTTGATTGCGGGTCTGTATCACACCATGAACCACGCTATTTTCAAGTGTCTGCTGTTCTTGGGCGCCAGATCGGTTGTGCATGCCGCCCAGACGCGTGACATGGAAGAGATGGGCGGCCTCATCCGCCGCATGCCGCAGACGGCGATCTGCTTTCTGGTCGGGGCCGTTGCCATTTCAGGACTACCGCCGCTCAATGGTTTCGTCAGTGAGTGGCTGACGTATCAAGCGCTGTTGGCGGGATTCGGAACCACGGAAAAACTAACCCGCGTTATTTTCCCGGTTGCCGGCGCGCTGCTGGCGCTCACCGCGGCGCTGGCTGCGACCTGTTTTGTGAAGGCGTTTGGCGTTACCTTTCTCGCACTTCCTCGCAGTGAGAAAGCAGAGACGGCTCACGAGACCGACTTCTTCTCCCTAAGCGGCATGGCGATTCTAACAGTGGCATGTTTCGCATTGGGCCTCGGCGCGACATTGTTTCTGCCGATTTTCGATGGTGTTACCGCTAAAGCGATGGGCGTTAGCATGAGCGCGCAGCTGATCGCGGCGAATGGATTCATCCTGACGTCCGGTTCCGTCCGTGGTGGAACCGTCTCGCCGCTGGGCATTGCTGCCCTGGGACTGGTGCTATCCGCGTTTCCGGGAATGCTGTGGCTGCTCTGGGGCCGCAAGGGAAAGCGAACCGTCGGTCCAACATGGGACTGCGGTCTTCCAGGATTGACAGCGCAGAACGAGTACACCGCCTTCGCGTTCTCAAAGCCCCTGCGCATGATTTTTGCCGCTCTTTATCAGCCTCGCCGCGAGATCCAGGCGGAGTACGACATATCGCCCTACTATCCCAAGAAGATCAAATTCGAAAGCGAGATCGAGTCTCCGTTTGAGGAACGCCTCTACGGGCCGTTCCAGAAACTCATTCTCGGCATCGCGGTGCGGATGCGCGCCATCCAGGCCGGAAGCATCCACGCCTACCTGGCCTATATCTTCATCACGCTGATCCTGTTGCTGCTTTTCGGAGCCCGGCCATGACGAACTTCCTGATACGGGCGTTCGTGCAGCTTGCGCTGTTGCTGGCTATTGCGCCCGTTGTGACCGGTGTGATCCGGATGATGAAAGCGCGCTTCCAACCCGCCGTGGACCCTCGATCTGGCAGCCTAGCCGCGATCTCTATAAGCTGCTGCGCAAGGGAATGGTAATTCCGGACACGGCATCCTGGCTGTTCTCACTGACGCCGTGGGTGGTCTTTGTAACCGCCGCGATGGTGGGCTTGATGATCCCGATGATCGCCACCGAAGCGCCCATGAGTTTGTTCGGCGGGGTGCTCGCCGTGGTGTACCTGCTTGCGCTCGGACGGTTCTTTCTTGCCTTGGGCGGATTGGATGCCGGGACGCCATTCGGAGGGCTGGGCAGCAGCCGCGAGATGACCATTTCCGCGATCGCCGAACCCGCGATGATGCTGGCGATTTTCACGGTGGCCATCTCGGCCAGCTCCACCAACTTGAGCGAGATGGCGAAAGCGGCCACTAGCCAGAGTTGGCGTTTCCTGGCGCCCTCGCAGATTCTAGCCTTCGGCGGTATGTTCATTGTCCTGATTGCGGAAACGGGCCGCATCCCAGTGGACAATCCGGCGACGCATCTCGAGCTGACGATGATCCACGAGGCGATGATCCTCGAATACTCCGGGCCGTACCTTGCGTTGATCGAGTGGGGAGCGTACCTGAAGCAACTGGTGCTGATGACGCTACTGGTTAATACGTTCTTTCCGTTTGGTCTGAGCCCGGCATGGAACGCAACAGGTTTAGCCGTTGGCCTGGGATTCTATCTGCTCAAACTGCTGGTCATCTCTGGCGTGGTGGTCTTGATTGAGACGACCAACGCCAAAATGCGCTTGTTCCGTGTGCCGGAGCTGCTGGCGGTGGGATTCATCCTCGGCGCCTTGGCTTTGATTTCCACTTTCCTCTTCTGAATATGACCACGCTGCTTGACGACCCACAATTCGGTAACCGCATGATCACGCTGATGGCTGCGTTTGTCCTGGTGCTGCAAATCGCAATGGTGGGCCAGCGCTGGGTCATCACGAACATCCGCATCTTCGCCGCGCAGTCGTTCCTTCTGGCGGGCATTGCGAACACCATCGCCTGGTTTAATCATGCGCCGCACGTGTACGCCGCGGCATTGCTGACTTTCTCACTGAAGGCTGTTCTGCTGCCCATTCTGCTGGAGCGCCTGGTACGAAAGATCGACATCGGACAGGAGATTGCTCCGCTCATCAACGTGCCGATATCTCTGCTGATTTCAGGCGGCCTGACAACCGTGGGCTATCTGGTGGCGGGGTCTCTGCGGCGTCCGGAAGACACCGCATCGCCGGCCAATCTCGGCCACAACACGCTGGCCGTGGCCGTCTCACTATTTCTGATCGGCTTCTATATGATGATTGTCCGGCGCAAGGCCCTGATGCAGGTGCTGGCGCTTCTTTCGCTGGAGAACGGCTTGTTTCTTGCCACCATCTCGTTGACTTACGGGATGCCGCTGATCGTCGAACTAGGAATCCTGTTCGACCTGTTGGTTGCCGTGATGGTGTTGGGCATTCTCGTTTATCGCATTCAGGAGACGTTTGACTCGATGGATGTCAGCAAGCTGTCGAAGCTACGGGGTTGACCTCTCGCATGATTCTTATCCTCATTCTTAGCGTTCCCCTGGTTGCCGGCGCCCTGGCGTTGATGGCCCGCAAGCGTGCCGCGATGGAGGTAATCAACCTCACTGCCTTTGCCGTGCTGCTGGCCCTCGCCGCAGTCTTGGCGGCAGAGGTTCTTCGGGCGGGAACTGTTTCGGCTTGGAACGGGTTCCTGGCGGCCGACGCCCTTAGCGCGCTCGTCGTTTTGCTGACCGCGGTGGTAGCGCTGGCCTGTTCGGTTTACGCCGTCGGTTACTTTCGCGATGACGAGCGAAATCATGTTTTCGAAGCCGGTGCGCCGGGTACCGTCACGCAGGCACGGTTGCGCAGATACTACGGCCTCACGCCGCTGTTTGTCTTCGCAATGCTGATGGTGGCCCTGGCAAACAATCTGGGTGTGATGTGGGTGGCCATTGAAGGAACCACGCTGACCACCGTGTTTCTGATCACCTTCTACGGTCGGGCTACATCTCTGGAAGCGGCGTGGAAATACGCGATGATTGGCGGCGTTGGTCTTTCCATGGCGCTGTTCGGCACGATTCTCACTTATTATTCGGCGCACCGCGTGTTGCCGATTGAAACGCTGGCAGGCCTTAAC
>JBAUOG010000877.1:0-5399 GCA_049579625.1 Bryobacteraceae bacterium | reverse complement strand
AGGCTTAACCTTCGGAACACCGCGCCAGTCCTCGACCCGACCCGAGTCCGGTTATCATCTGTCCTCTTGGAGAGGACTCAACTCTCCGGAGAACTGCTCGCGGTTGCCGGCCTTGTAGCAGCCGGTTTCGCTACCGATATTAACTGATATCATCCCGGTTGAAAGGCTCGGACACAGGAATCGTCGTGTCCTGCCATCGCTGGGCACTCCTAGGGTTTGGCCGTCGATACGGCCAAGTGGACGCCTTGCTCTTTGTTTCACAGTAGATTCGTTGTTGGGCGGCGTTGACCGCAGTTCGTTGCTAGCGAACCATCGGGCAATCGCCCGTTTTGTGGTCTTCGATCTGGAACCGGAGAAACTCGTGGATGGCCTCGAGAGCCTCCTTGTTGTCAGCGATCACGGTGATCCTTGCCCCGCGCGGCGTCTCCTGTAAGTTCCAATGAAGTTGATCCTTCAGACGGGTCATTGTTGCTGTACCCGGAACAGCCACGCCGTGAACGAGCATCGGTGCGTTGAAATTGCCCTCGGCGAACATCTGCGCGATGTGTCGGAAGTGGCTGCGTATCTGATCGCGGCTGTCGGTGTCTCGCACGTCGTTGGAGCGGACGTCGATTACACCGCCGTCATAGTTCAGCTCGAAATGATGGGCTGTTTTTTGGTGAGAAAACCCCATCACGTGATTCCCGTGCTCATTCACCATGGTCTGGTGATCCTGGGCGAATGTGAGCGCAGCGGCCAGAACGAGAAAAACGGCTGTTCTTACCATAGGCGTCATTATCTCCTGTTCCATCAAGTGACGGCTAACGTGGGCGTTCGTTTGGTTGTTGTTGTTTAGAGAACAAACTGGGTACGACGAAGAGGCGGGCCGTTGTGAGGATCACCATATTTCGAGTGGGCTGCCAGCCGAATCCGGAAGAGTTCACCTGCACGCGCCGGCTCGCAGATTAGGTTATCTGCGGGTGACGGTGGACAAAGCGCAGTTGCCAATCGAATATGGGCTCGACAAAACATCCGCAAATCGGTGACGCAGTGACGGTGGATCTGAAAACGCGGTAGCCTTTCAGTAGAGACAGGTCGATTGTCCATGCCGCTGCGGCATGATGAAGTGTGGGAACGATAGTCGCTGCGAGCCCGAAGAAGGGAGTCCTCAGGCAGAGAAACTCAGCCCTCTCATCCGGGAGCATGGCAATCGATATGAAATAAAGCGTTCTTGCCTGTGGCAGAAAAGAGCTTCGCGGCCTAAGCTCGAATTGAGCGAATCTTCGCTCCAAGGAGATTTGAAAATGCCTACTGTTGCTCTATTTGTACGCCTGGAGGCAAAGTCCGGGAAGGAAGATGAGGTCGCCGCGTTCCTGAAGCAAGGCCTCCAACTCGCGAATGAGGAGGCGACGACGCCGGTCTGGTTCGCGTTGCGATTGGGACCAACCACGTTTGCCATATTTGACGCATTCAAAGATGAAGCAGGACGGCAGAATCATCTCAACGGAGCGATTGCGAAGGCTCTGATGGCTCAGGCTCCGAACTTGCTGGCAGCGCCTCCGGTGATTGAGCAGTTGGATGTATTGGGCGCCAAGCTTCCGATATAAACGGGGCGCCTTAAGAGCGAACGCGGAGACCTGCCTCATCAGGAAGTCGCGCAGGTCGCTTGGCTGGTTTGTTGACATCTCGCGGAAGTGGCTTCGCGGCCGGGTTCGAGAATACCGATAACGTCTTAACGCCCAACGCCTTGTCGCTGCCGCCGTGCGGGTCGGCGCCGTTAAGCTGCGCGTCACCGTTTTCCAGGGCCTCAGCACGGCGACGGATAGCATTCGGTGCGTCGTGACAGCAGCCTCAAAAGCCCAAAAGGGGCCACTCCGGCCTGGCGCTTGAACCTACTTTAGAAATGGGCAACGCCAAGGGCACCGGAACCGGCGCCCTTGGTTATGGATTGTGGTTCAGTTGCTATTGGCAGTACAAATTTTGAGGAAGAGAGAGGTAAGTCAACGTGCTTGTATTCGGATAGCTGTAGGCCCCACCAATCGCACTTGATGGGGACTCGAACGCGAACCATGGCAGCAGCGCCTCGTTCTGCGGATGGTAAGTCATTCCGTTCATAGTGATTGGATAAACACTGTTTGGGAGGCCCTCGATTACGTCGCCTACCTCAAGGTTGTCCTGGCAATTGCCGTTCGGCGACAGCCACCACGGCGTGACATTGTGAATGCCGTCGCTGGCAACAAAGGGGTCGTTGAACGTTTCGGCGATTTCGTGGCTCAAGGCAGTCACGTCCTCAAAGCCCCCGCCAAAAATCCCGGGACTGATCCAACTCGAGTAGTTCAGGACGTAGCGTCTTTCCAAATTGCCATTACTCGCGTCACCCGGCTCGAAATCATAGCTGTGAAAACCAATGACGCAGCACTGGTTGGGATCGCCGTTGAAGTAGAGGTACGTGTTAGGGAATAGGAATGTTGAAATGTCCTGCGTTGTGATGTCCCCGGCGTTCTCTGCGGCCCCTATGGGCGTACTGTTATCAGGCGGGAATGTTGCGGGGAACAACGCATTTACGAATGTGTTGATATCCACCAGCACAAAGAGACAGCACGACCCATCGCCATTCAGCGCAAAGCGGTAAGTGCCTCGGATCAGCACCATGGTCCTTCCGGTCTTGACGCTCGGATTCAGCAGGGTGTGCCAATCCGGCTTCGCACTGCTGAAGAACTCCGCACGCTGGACGGCATCGGTGATTTGGGTCGGGGTCGTGCTGCTCGAGTAGATCGCGTCCTGAAAAACTGGTGAGTTCAGAGTCGGGGTTACAAAGGCCGCTGGACTGGAGATGAGTGGCTGGCCACCGACGAATCTCGGCGAGCCGTCGAAATTGCGCAGATCGAGAGTAACCGGCACGATGGGAGCGTTAAACGTGGTAGTGCCCTTATGCTGCGGTGCGGTTCCCACCATGTTGTAGTACCAAATGTGTTGCGCATTGCCGTTTTGATCAACACCATCTGCCTTGAAGTGATCGTTAAAGTTGATGAGCGAGTCGATACCGGGGATGCCGTGAGTCGCGTGCCCCTGACCGTTTCGGTGTCCGCGTGGCGCCACCGCCGCTGATTTGTGACCGGCATTCGCCAAAGAGGTTGCGGGTAATTGATCGGCATCTTGTGCAAAGCAGGCAAGAGCCATTTCTACCGCGACGAACAGAACATACGGCAGCTTCCTCAATAGTGTTTTCATGCTAGCCTCCGGGATGCTATATAATCACGGTCTCTTAGGGCTGTCAACAATTAGTTTTGGATTATTATGGAGTTTTGGAGCCCGGACGACCGGTGTCGTTCTCCAGGCTGGCGCATGCTGTCCCAAATGCCCTAAACTCTTTGGCCTTAGTGGGGTGGGCGCCCAGCCGTACCCCCTCCAACGTCGTGCGTCGCCCGTCATGCGGGCAGGTTCGCTCTCTAGCTTTAAAGAATCCCTCTTATGTCGCCCGGCGCCAGGAGGGACAGAAATCTCTCGCCGCGGTTGGAACGACTGGAAGCGCGACTGCTGGCACACCATCTAGTCGCCTCAGATAGCTACCGATAAGGGACGATATCGGGCTGGCTACTAGCCGGCAAAGATCTGCGGTTTCTTGCTTCAGCCTCAATATTGAAGGTGCCCGAGGCCAGACCCTGTGACAATCAAGTCAGTGGCTGATAGCTCCTCTAGTGGGAAAACGACCGAGACCCTCCTTCACCTCATGTTTGGCAGGACGAGGCTCCTGCTCGTAGCGGGCCTGCTCGCTATGCTCGTCATGTTCCTGGCGCTGGCTTGGGCGACGCGCGACGCTTCGGCGGAACGTCCACTCCCCACGAAGCAGCGGGCTGAAACGAGCCGCCCCGTCTCAAACGGCAGTACGCATGTGGACCTGCGTCCCTGGCAAACTGCTCATGCGCTCGCAGGCTTAGCGAGTACGGGAGAAGAAAACGAATTCGCACGTCAGGCCGAGCACTTCGCGGACCACGAAGTGGACCAGGCCTTCGCGTCGGCGCTACGTCAGGCCAACCTTGAGGGGCGCTCACTCACGGGCGAGGCGCTAGCCCTTTCGCAGCGTGTAGAGCAACTACAGCAGCTAGTCAACGACGATAAGACGCTAGTGCAGAGTCTGACAGATCAGGCTGCCAATTCGAAGGCCGCGGCCGAAACCACAGGAGACGATCTGGAAGTCGCCAAAGCGCAGCTTGCACTCGACTCGGATTTGTTGGCCGACGCGCAGCAGGATCTGGTTCGTGCCGGCGGGGATGAGCCCAGCAGAGTTCAGGCGGAGCTTGCCGCGCACGAAGCCGAAATGAAGGACTACGACGCGAAAGCGGCTCAAACTGGCCCAGTAGCCGTTACTGCCGCGAAGGGGCAAGACACTCTCGCCGGAAGGGTGAACGCGTGGTTCAATCAGCGCACCCGCTTCGAGTTAGTCCAACAAGCCCTGCGGCAGGCTCAAGCTGACATAGTCACTCTCACGGCCCAGCATACAGACCTCGCAAAACAGATCAAAGCTGCTGCCTCTTCCGCTTCAGGTCTGGACAAATCCGCAAGGCTCGCCAGCCTGAAAAGGCGGAGTGCGCTCAGCCAGATTCTCGGCATCTGCAACGATCGTATTCAGAGTCAACAGCAACTCGCGGGGATTTACAGCAAGTGGTCCGCGCTCATACTTGTGCAGCATCGAATCGTGCTGCATCTGCTGCTGCGTTCTTTCGCATTGATCGCCTTCATCCTGATCTGCGTGATCTTTCTCGACGCGCTCGCCCGAAATCTCCTCGATCGTCCCAAGCTCGACCGGGGCCGTGTCAAAACCCTGCACATCATTTTCAAACTCGGCATACGGCTCCTCGGCGGGCTAATCATCTTGTTTGTCATCTTCGGCGTACCCACCGAGATGCCCACCATCCTCGGCCTCACCACTGCCGGACTCACGCTCGTCCTACAGGACTTCATCATTGCGTTCTTCGGCTGGTTTGTCTTGATGGGTAAAGATGGCATCCGGATTGGCGATTGGGTGGAAATCAATGGTGTCGCGGGCGAGGTTGAGGAGATCAGCCTTTTCCGCACCTCCATGCTCGAGACGGGCAATTGGACGGATCAGGGCCATCCTACGGGCCGCCGCGTCAGTTTCATCAACAGCTTCGCCATCAGGGGGCAGTATTTTAACTTCTCGACTACAGGCCAGTGGATGTGGGATGAGATCAGGTTTAGCATCCCAGCAGCGGAAGAAAACTACGCCACGATCGAACTCATCCACGCGGCAGTGCGCAAGGAAACCGAGAACGCTGCGCGCCTTGCCGAAGCGGAGTGGAAGCGCAACCCCCGGTACGCTGGCTTGAGCCATTTTGCGGCGGAACCCGCCGTGGAAATGCGCCCTGGCGCCTCAGGAACGAATATCGTTGTCCGCTACG
>JBAUOG010000876.1:0-2148 GCA_049579625.1 Bryobacteraceae bacterium | reverse complement strand
GGCGCTGGAATGCTCGGGGCCCTGACCTTCAAAGCCGTGGGGCAGGAGGAGGACCAAACCGCTGGGCTGGTTCCACTTCGACTCGGCGGAGACGATGAACTGGTCGATGATGATCTGGCCGCCATTGACGAAGTCGCCGAACTGGGCTTCCCACATGACGAGCGTCAGAGGATCGGAGACACTGTAGCCAAACTCAAAGCCCATCACCGCGTATTCGCTCAGCAGGCTGTCGATGACTTCGAACTTGGCCTGTTTCGGATCGATGTGCTTGAGCGGAATGTAACCCTCGCCCGACTCGTGGTCGGAGAACTCGAGGTGGCGCTGGGTGAAGGTGCCGCGCGTAACATCTTCGCCGCTGAGACGGACGGGCGTGCCTTCGGCGACCAACGTGCCGAACGCAAGCATCTCCGCGAAACCCCAATCAACGGGAGCGCCGTTGAGAGAGTCGCGGCGGCGATCCACCAAGCCTTTCAGCTTGGGATGCAACTGGAACTCGTCAGGCAGTGTGGTGCAACGCTCGATCACGTGAGCCAGCGTCGGGTAGTCGACGGCCGTCGAGGGAATAGGCGTGTTCACCTGTTCCTCGGGCATGACGAAGAACTCTTCCATCACATACTGTTCGCGAGTCTTCTTCGCTTGGTCGTAGACGTCATTTAGGTCGGCCCGGACCTGGGCGCGCATGGTCTCCACCTGCTGCTGCGTGACCACCTTCTCGCGAATGAGGCGCTCGGACTGCTGGATGGCAACCGTCGGCGTATTCTTGATCTTGCGATACATCACCGGCTGGGTGTAGCTGGGGTCATCCGCCTCGTTGTGCCCTTGCCGGCGATAGCCGATCAGGTCGATCACGATGTCGCGCTTGAACTCCTGACGATACTGATAGGCCAGCTGCGCGACGCGGACGCAGGCGTCGGGATCGTCGCCATTGACGTGAAAGATGGGCGCCTGGACGGCACGGGCGATGTCGGTGCAATAGACGCTGGTGCGGCCTTCCATCGGGTTGGTGGTGAAGCCGATCTGGTTGTTGATGACGATGTGAATGGTGCCGCCCGTGGTGTAGCCCTCCAACTGCGAGAGTTGCAGAACTTCCGCCACAACGCCCTGGCCGGCAAAGGCAGCGTCACCGTGGATCAGGATGGGCAACACACGCGCGCGCTCCTTGTCTCCGAGACGATCCTGCTTGGGACGAACCAGGCCTTCCACGACGGGATCGACCGCTTCGAGATGACTTGGATTGAACGCCACCGAAACCAGAATCTCTTTGCCGAGGCTAGAGGTGTGAATGCCGCTGGAGCCCAGGTGATACTTGACGTCGCCCGAACCCCAGACACTCTCCGGGTCCGGCTCGCCTTCGAACTCGGAGAACACTTGTACCATCGACTTGCCGACGACGTTGGCGAGAACGTTCAACCGGCCGCGATGAGCCATCCCGATGACCGATTCATGAACGTCGTTGTTGGCCGCCTGATCGAGGATCTCGTCGAGCACGCCGATAGTGGACTCGCCGCCTTCGAGGCCAAAGCGCTTCTGGCCGACAAAGCGCGTTTGGAGGAAATGTTCGAATTCCTCGGCTTGGATGAGACGGTCGAGAATGCGGGTCCGGGTGAATGCGTCGAGCGGCCACTGGTTCATGGTGCTCTCCATGCGATCCTGCAACCACTGCTTTTGCTCGGGATCCTGGATGTGCATGTACTCAACGCCGATGGAAGCGCAGTACGTGGTGCGCAGGCGGTCGAGGATCTCACGCAGGCTCTCAAAGGGCTGCATGTAGGAGGCAATGGCGCCGCTCGGCGCTTTGACCGCGCCGGAGAGGAAGGGACGATCGAGGTCCCAGATGGATAGGCCGTACGACGACGGATCGAGCTCTTCGTGATAGCTCGGATCGCTTCCAAGCGGGTTGGTGTTGGCGATGAGGTGACCGCGGACCCGGTAGGCATTGATCAGTTGAATGACCGCGGCTTCCTTGGCCACATCGGTATTCACGGACCCGTATCGCTGGGGGGTGATCTGTTGATCCGTCTCCCATTTCACCGGCAGATAGGGGATCTTCAGGTCGCGGAACATGCTGTCATAGAAGCCTTCAGCTCCCTGAAGCAGCTTTTGCATGGTGGCCAGAAATGCGCCGGACTCAGCGCCCTGGATGATGCG
>JBAUOG010000875.1:0-2742 GCA_049579625.1 Bryobacteraceae bacterium | reverse complement strand
GGATCAAGCATCCAAGGAAAGATTCACAGAGATAACGTCGGGAAGAACCCGTTGGCAGCAGGGGCTGGTAGCGACCTGCAAAGACTCCTCGAACGAGGCTAAAAACCGAAGGAGGGGAGAGCCAGGCGGGTTTGGCGCATGAGTCCGTAGGAGCGATGAGCGAGGGGCAATGCCCTCCTAAGAGGTGGGACACGCCTCTCCAGTGGAGGTAACGCAAAACTGGGCAAAGGGACTCAGGACACTTGGTGGTTTTCATCGCCAGTGAGGTGGCCGGCTTGATAAAACCGGCGCAACGCCGGTGCTGGTCTGGAAACGAGGTTGTGGGCAAACCACAGACGTAGGGGCGTACGCGAACCAGCGCTTGAACCCCGCGGAAGAGGAGGGAAGGCTCACAACGGATATGCCAAGGTTTCAAACCGGACCCGGGAAATCTGGCCGTCCGGGATTATAGGGGGGCTTCGGGAAACGTGGCCATGGTGGAACTGTGCACCCACCTCGCAATCGAAAGAGCGAGTTTGGTAACCGCCCACCTAAAGTTGGCGCGCCTGATCTCTATCCCAACGAATGAAATCCTGAAGCCTATTGACAAAGCCATCTCATAAGGATGGTGAGCGAGTCACCGGGCCGTAACGCAAGTGAACCCATATGGCCTCGAGAGGCGGGAAAACCGAAGGCCGAGGCCTCACTTTTTGGGCGAAGGCAGCATGGAGCGTCGCAAAGACTGAAGCGGCGCAACACTTCGGCGGGGTTGGTAGGGACAGCACGGTGACAAGGTCATGCTAAGCAACTGCAGAAACCCTCCTCGCCCCGTTGCGAAATCGGCGGAGCAGGGAAGCCGAAAACCGTGTCGGATCGCCAACCACAGGCTGCTCTTCCCAGCCGCAAGGACATGTTTGGCTGACCGCTACCATCTCACGAAAAGCGTCATAGCCGGTCTATCGCCGCGAGAACCGACTCCGGCCTGGCCCGCACACGGATATCATCCGTCAGGTTCACCCACCGGATCGTGCCGGCCGCGTCAACGAGGAATTCTGCGGGACGGGCGATGTCTTTACCGCCTTCGCTTCCCTTCGCATGGAGCACTCCGTACTGCCGAATCGTCTCAGCCGTGGGATCGGAGAGAAATGGAAACGTGTAGCCGCGGGACTGGCAGAGCTTCTGTGACTGGGCGGACGAATCCACGCTGATTGCCACGACTTCAAAGTCACGCTGATGAAACTCGTTCAGGTGCTCCTCGAAACTCCGCAACTCGGAGTTGCAGAACGGTCACCAGTATCCTCGATAGAAAACGAGCACAAGTCCGCGATGATTTCTCAAAAGATCAGCGGATGAGATTTCGTTTCCAGCAGTATCCGCGAGCACGAATGGCGGCGCTTTCCGGCTCACGCCTAAGGCGGTTTCTGCTGATGGGATCTGCTTCGAGTAGTAGGTAACGCTCACAACGAAGAGAGCCAATAGGAGGACACTCAGGGCAGCGAGGATCGAGCCGCTGATCTTGCCACGGTAGTGCTCGGGATCGCGGAACGCACGACTGACGCCCACGGCAATCAGAGCGCTGCCGATCAGGAATAGGAGATAGTTAGCCCATGGAATGTCGCGGGTCGCGGCGAACAAGGCGAAGAATGGGATATAGCTCACGAACGCGACAAGGATGACCGCGAATCCCGTCCAGATTAGAATATTCCGACGACGCTTCACGCCGCGAACCTCATCACAATTGTAGTCGCTAAATCGCTACACTCGATCCTCGAAGCGGGGGCCGTGGCTCGTGGTTTACTCCACGGTGAAGCCGATTCGTTTCTGAATGGCTGGTTTCGGATTGCGGTTCATGCTACTTGCGTTTCGCCAGTTACCTGCTTTACTTTCGCCTCGGCATGCTGTTGCTTGTACGCGGAGTGCCTGGAGCGCCATATTGGGCCAAAGAACGCTTCGTCTACGGAGCTGTCTCCGTGCGGGGTTAACCGTTGCGATGGTGGCGGCATGGATCGCTTTCCGCACACATGTTCGCGACGAATCTGACACGCTCATAGGACGACATTTGCTGTATGCCTCTTGTGGTGTTCCCGTCGTATTTGGTCTATTTTGCGCGAACGATCTCTGATTTCGTATACCGATTCCAAACTTCCATTTCTAAGCGCTGGTCATTTAAGCCGAGCACGACCGCGTCACTCTTGCCAAGCGCCTTACTGGGAAACTTCCCATGTCTGCCGCGGATGTTTGTAGTCTGCGGAAGATCTCGAGACCCTAAACATAAGCTGGTGGCCTATCCGGTCGAAAGAGACTGTGAAACGGGCTTGTGACCGGTAAAGGCCGGAGGGTGGGCCTCAATGGAGGCTAGCCAGCGTTCACCGTGATGCTGCCATCAGGTTTCATTTCAAGCTTGATGCGGGAAAGTATATTCTCGATGAAAGTCTTTATCGAGCGTCGGCGTTTGCATTTTTTGCATTGGATGAAAACCTCGAACTGGAAACCGAGTTTATCCATGTCCTCACCCTCTTTGATCTCATCGATGAGGTATTCAAGCTCCTCTGATTGTCCGCATTTCGGGCATTTGAAGTCATGCGCTTGAATCGGTATCTGATTCCTCAGCACCATAGCCGCGCTCGCGCAACCTATGCATCGGCATCCCACATGTCCAGTTGCTTTCCAGCCGTGCGTCTCGCGATGCATGCCCTGCAATTTTACGCGTAGTTGGTAAGCGACTCCTGTGGGGTATCCCTGATGCTGGGCGCATACGGGTGC
>JBAUOG010000874.1:0-3329 GCA_049579625.1 Bryobacteraceae bacterium | reverse complement strand
CCAATTGGCCGATGCTTATCTGGAACGTAAACAGCGCGAGACCGGCCGTGTGATCGGGCACGAAGACTATCTGCTCGAAAAGCAGAAGGTGAAGGCTTACCTTGCGGACAATCGCGTTTTCGGAGTGGACCGTAATCCCGTGGCGATTGAGTTGGCCGAGATTTCCCTCTGGCTCAACACCATTTACGAAGGCCACACTATCCCCTGGTTCGGTAGCCAGCTTGTCGCTGGCAATAGCCTGATTGGTGCGCGACGGCAGGTATTCACGAAGGGACAACTAGAAAGCCAGAACCGCGAGTGGCTACGCTCGATTCCCGAACGCGTGCCGCTGGATAAAGAGCGCGAAAACAGTCAGATCTGGCATTTCCTGGTGCCCGACGAGGGAATGGCGCATTACACGGACAAAGCCGTGAACGAGATGCTGCCCGCCGAAATGAAGCAGATTCGCGACTGGCGCAAAGAGTTTACGAAGCCATTTTCAGCGGGAGACACCCGGGCGCTTGGGCGCCTCTCTGCAGCGGTGGACCGGCTCTGTAAGAAACATTGCAAGGACCTTCGACAGGTCCGGCACGATACAGCTCACGTCTTTCCGGTTTTCGCGCAGGAGTCCAATCCGGCATTCGCCGAGCGAGGGCAGCGGCTCACCACGCACCAGCGCGATGAGATTCTAGAGCGGACCATCACGCCGGGCAGCGGACAGGCCAGCGCGTACCAGCGGCTGAAGCTCGCGATGGATTATTGGTGCTCCTTGTGGTTCTGGCCTGTGGAGCAGGTAGCTCTTCTGCCATCGCGCGATGAATTCTTGTTAGAGCTGTCCGCGATTCTGGAAGGGACTTCCCAAGAGCTATCGCCGCTGCTTGGGGCCGAACAACAACCACTGTTTCCCGGCGCGAAGCCCGAACAGGCGCAACTCCTTTTGGCCGAGGATCTGGGTTCAGTGAACCTGGAGGAAGTGTGTGCGAGCCTGCCCCGCTTGAAGAGGGTCCGAGAAATTGCAGCGAGGCACCGCTTCCTGCATTGCGAACTTTCATTCGCCGATGTGTTTCAGGATCGCGGCGGTTTCGATCTGAGCCTCGGTAATCCACCATGGATCAAAATCGACTGGAACGAAGGCGGCGTTATGGGAGATTTCGAACCCATGTTTGTTCTGCGCAGCTTCTCGGCGCCCCAGCTGGACCGCCTGAGGGCTCAAAAGATGAACGAGATCCCACAGCTCCGGCAAGCATATCTAGACGAATATGTTGATCAGACAGCAACACAAAAGTTCCTGTCGTCGATTCAGATGTTCCCGCTACTTCAAGGCTCAAAAGCCAACTCTTTCAAATGCTTTATCGCCCAAGCGTGGTTTGTCGCGCGCAGGTCAGGTGTCCAGGCATTTCTCCACCCCGAGGGCGCGTACGATGACCCAAATGGCGGGGTCATGAGGGAACGCCTGTATCAGCGCTTGATTTATCATTTCCATTTCATCAACGAGCACCAACTGTTTGCAGAAGTAGACCATCACGTCAGCTTTAGTGTGAACGTTTACGGCTTGTCGAAAACGACTCCGTCGTTCTTACATCTCGCAAATTTATTCACGCCTTCGACGGTGGACGCTTGCTTTGATCATGACGGGCGAGGTCTCGTAGGGGGAATCAAGAATGACTCAAATGAGTGGAATACGGATGGACACGCACACCGAATACTTCACATCGATGCAAATACCCTCAAACTCTTTGCTCGGCTTCACGACGAGGCGGGAACTCCAGCGTTACAGGCTAAACTGCCCGCATTGCACGCGCAGGAACTTCTTGATGTGCTGCGAAAATTTGTGCAATACCCTGAAACAATTGCTGAGCACAAAGGCGACTACCGAACGACGTATTGTTGGGACGAAACGGCGGCAGTGTCTGATGGCACGATTCGGAGGGATACATCTTTTCCAGCGACTGCTTCGGAACTGATACTGTCAGGGCCTCACATATGGGTTGCGAACCCATTGTATAAGACACCACGTCGAGTGTGTGCTGCAAATGGGCATTATGAAGTAGTTAGTCTTAATACCATCGAAACCAATTATCTGCCTCGAACTAATTATCTTCCCGGTTGTAATCCAGCAGAGTATTTGTCTCGAATGGCTGCTGTTGAATGGAATTCCAACGGACCCATTTCCGGAACATACCGATTAGCTCACAGGGCTATGCTTTCCCAGACTGGCGAACGAACCTTAGTCGGTGCCATCATTCCCAAGCATTGTGGGCATATCAATGGGGTTCAAAGTACTTCGTTCAGATCACATGAGCGCCTGCTGCAATCGGCGCTGATGTCAGCATCTCTAGTTGCAGATTTTGTTCTTAAGACAACAGGCCGAAGCAATCTTCAATATGCGTGGGAAACTTTTCCTTCACTGCAATTACAACCTCGGGCAACGTTGAATGTTCTGCGATTGAATTGCCTGACTGCAGATTATTCCGAACTGTGGACGAAGTGTTGGCTGCAAGTCTATATGACTTACAGATGGGCAAAGATAGATGAGCGGCTCGCCGATTCTCAGTTTAGTCAGTTATGTGTAGATTGGGCCAAGGCTACGCCCTTGAGGGCGGACTATGAGCGTCGGCAGGCGTTAGTCGAGATCGACGTGCTTGTTGCGATGCAGCTTGGCCTCACGGTGAATGAGCTCTGCACTATCTACCGGATCCAGTTCCCGGTGTTGCGGCAATACGAGCAAGATACTTGGTACGATCGGCGCGGTCAAATTGTGTTTACCGCGAGCAAGGGCCTCACGGGCATCGGCTTCTCTCGTCCTGAGTGGGAGAAGATCAGAGGCATAACTTCAGGCACAGTCACTCGGACAATTCAGGACGACACATTGCCCGGTGGCCCACGCCAGCGGGTGATTGAGCATGTCGCTCCCTTCGACCGCTGCGACCGAGAAGCCGATTATGCCACCGCCTGGAAGTTTTTCGACGAGGTGGGCGGATGACCCCGTCCGTGATTGCCCGCCAGATTCAGCGAGGAGTTGAGGACTTCCTTCTCACCACCTTCCCGGTTACCAATCCCTTCTTTGCGGGGATACTCGAGCAACTCCTTTCATCGCCGGGCATGCTTTTCCGCGGGCCGTACCTCTCCGTAAAGCTACCATTCGTGCCGGCCGACGCTGGACCGCGTCCATTCCCAGGCATCCTCCCGGAAAGCTTCGCGCCATACCGGCACCAGCAACAAGCGTGGGAACGGCTTGACGCGCGCGCCGGGCGATCGACAATCGTCGCCACGGGCACTGGATCCGGTAAGACGGAGTGCTTTCTCTATCCTGCTCTCGACCACTGCTTCAGGCAGCGTGGGCGGCGGGG
>JBAUOG010000873.1:0-19583 GCA_049579625.1 Bryobacteraceae bacterium | reverse complement strand
AAGAGGTTGCGGCATGTTCATCCGAACGGCGCGCTCCTCAGCTCATCGGGGACACCCCGGACTGATGTCATGCTCACTTCCAGCGTCTCAAAGCGCCGGCGGAGCGCTAGCTCGCCGTGCGCGCTGTAGGCGTGTCCCCAAACGCGACAAAGCTCGTCAACCGCGTGCTTCCTACTGCCCTCAACCAAGTGTTTTCAGAGCAACCGCGCGCGTTAACAAGCGGAAGCTTTCTGAGCCGCGACCGTAAAAGGGAGCGGTTTTGGCCTTTGTCCAGCAATGTCTAGGGGTAGTCCTTCACGCACCCGGATGTTTGTCCCTTTCGGTGTTACAAAGCGGAGTTGGAAAGTGCTTTTCGCTTCCGGTATTCCGCCAGAGCGCTCTCCGACTCGGTCGCGCGACCGAGCCGGCGGTAGAGCAAACCCAGAGAATACAGAGGTTCCGGGAATTTGGGGTCGAGGGCTGCGGCCGATTGATATTCTTCGATGGCCGCATCATCCCGTTGCAAGTTCTCGAGAACGCGACCCAGGTGGTAGTGGGCCAGGGCAAACTTCGGATCGTATTTCAGCGACTCCCGCAAACTCTGCTCGGCTTCGCTGAACTTCTGAACACGAAGCAGCAGGTGACCCTGATTATCCGGGGGCCATGGAGACGGCCGAGGCTGTTTGCGATTCAGTTCGACGGCCGTAGCGAACGCCCTCTGCGCTTCCTCGGTGAGCCCCATCATGTCGTAAGAAAGTCCAAGATTGTCGTAGCCGCGCACGGACGCAGGATCGAGACGCACGACCCTTTTCAGCTTCTCAACCGCCGACTCATAGAGCCGCTGGTTATAGTCGAGCCGGGCCAGCCAGTACAGATAGGCAGGTTGGTCGTGGTGTGCCTGGTCCAGTTTGCTTAGCTCGGTACGCGCATCGGCGACATCTCCGAGGTTCACCAGCGCCATAGCGAACGTGAAGCGATCCGCATCGCCAAGAGGCGTCAGCGATTCGGACCGCGCGAAGGCTTGGACGGCTTGCGTCATGCGTCCGCCCACGAAATCCAATGCGCCGAGCAGGGCCTGCAACTCGGCCGCTGAGGTCGCCGGCAAATTGGGTGCAGCATCTTTGGATGCGCCCGGCTGGACGGGGCTCGCCAGGATCGCCTCAATGTGGGCGAAGTCCTTGGCCGCCAGCGCAGCTGAGATTGCCTGACGTTGCTCAGCGGGAAGAGGGGCATTCTCAATCCGTTTCGCCAGGGCATCGGTCTTCTGCGCTGGCAGCGGGATGGCGAGCAACAACACGGTGCTCAGCTTGAGGATCATCAGTACGGTTTTACCTCAATACTGCGCAGCATCAACTCCTGCCGTTCGCTCCGTTCCTCATCCAACTTCTGAAGGTGAGCCTTCTGCTCCCCGGCGCGCGGATCATGGGTGCGCTGGTAGACAATGAGCAGCGTGTTGTTCGCCTGAAAGCTGTCCGGATCCAGCGACAATGCGCGGCTGAGGGCGGCCTGGGCTTCGTCCATGCGATCCTGGCGCAGACGTACGCGCGCAAGTTCGACGTATGCCTCCGCGAACTTGGGCAGCAGACCGATGCAACGATTCAAGAGAACCACGGCTTGATCGAGGTTATCCTCAATACGGGCGATCCTGGCAAGAAAGTAAGCTGCGCCGCCGGCCGTTTTCGCATCGTTACTGACTCCCAACATTTCGCGTTTGCAGTTTTCGTAATCACCAGCCATGAAGTAGGCGACCCCTAAGGCGAAGTGTCCTTTGGGATCGCCGGGGCGAGCATCCGCATAGATCCGAAAACAAGCGATAGCGGGGGAGGCATCGCGCGCGCTTAGGATAATTGTGCCGAGCGCGTAGTTGTAGTCCGGATTGCGAGGGTCAAGCTCAACCGCCTTGGCAAGCGACTTACGGGCTTCAAGCGGTAAATCCAATTGCTCCACAACCAGGCCAAACAGGAAATGCACTTGCGGGTCGTTGGGCGCCAGATCGCGGGCATGGCCGAGGTAGCCTACCGATCCTTCGAGATCGTGCGAGAGGTAGGCGACCCGCGCCAGTTCGAACAGGTGTTGAGTGTTTTTCGGATCGGCGAGGTAGAGACGTTCCAAGGTCTTTCTCGCATCGCTCAGACGGTTCAGCTGCTCATAGGCGACGACGAGCTGGCGCAGAGCTTCGGGCGAGGCGGCACCCCGCGCATCCAAACCTTCCACCAGTGTCACCAGGAGAGAGGCCCCGTTCGGCTTGCTCAGCTCGGGGAGAAGCCATTCTGCGTCGGCTGGTGTGAAGTCGCTGGAGAGAGGTAGTTGCTGAGCTGTTTGGGCCGCTTCCGGGAGGCGACTGAGGCCAGCCAAATCCGCAAGCTTCAGGGCTAGCGTGGGGGCGCGAGCGAGTTCGTCTTTTGGCAGCTTATCGATCTCGCGTAGAGAATCGGCATACTTCGCCTGCTGGTGGTAAACCGCGGCCAGCGAAAACCGGGCCTCGGGGTCGTTCGGCTGCATTTTGAGAACCCGCTGCCAGGCGCCGGCTGCGCATTGGGAAGCAGCGGCATCGCGAGCCATGGTGAGCTGACAGGAACGCGCCAGGTTCTGCCACGCCGCCGTGAGAGACGGTGCGAGCTTGACCGCGAGTTCGAAGTCCTTGCGTGCCTCGGCCAGCTCGTTGCGGTCGGCATGGACCACGCCGCGCAAGTTGACTAACGCACCGTCTTTGGGAAACGCAGCCAAGGCGTTCGTGATGAGATGATCGGCTTCGCCATAATTACCGGCCTGGACTGCATCCTGGATGGATAGGAGAGTCGATTCGGGCGCTGAGAGTTGACCGAAGATCGGTAACGCGCAAATCACGACTCCGACCAGGACGTGCGGAAAGACAGATATGCTCAAGTGCGACCTTGGATGCGATTGTAGCTCTACTCACGCCTCACTCCAGGGCAAGTGTGCGCACTGGGAAATGCGGAGTTTGTGTGAAAACTCCAGCACTGAACCGCGGGCGTCAGCAAACGGACCGAACAGAGCCTCGCGTGACGAAGCGAAACAAAAGTGTAGCAGGCATCAAGCCGGGGTGTCGGGAAATGCCAAGAATCGCAGCGAACATGAGATTCGCTGCGATTCCCGTCTTGCAAAGCTCTAGAAGGTAATTCGACCGACCAACTGAATGTTTCTGGGCTGAGTCACGGTACCGTTCCAGGAGCCGAAGGCCGAACTGGACGGATCGTTATTGAACGGAATACAATCGCCGAAGCCTTGCCCGTCACATGTGAAGTAGTGATTGTTTAGGATGTTGAACATCTCTGCCCGGATTTCCAGATTAACGTACTCCTTGATCGTGAACTGCTTGGCAATCGTAAGGTTCACATCCTTGTAACCAGAGCCGCGAAGGGGTGTGACGCGAGAGCCGGTGCCGAGGTAGAAGCCGTTGAAATTAGAGACCGGCTCGAAGGCTGCGGCGTTATACAGCCCCTTATTCACATTGACACTACCCCACGACTGGGCGAACACGTTGTTCGAAACGATTCCTGGAATGCACTGCGCCGTGAACTGTGACGGAAGCCCACAAACGGACTGCTCCTGGAAATAGGTCGGCATGCCCGAGGTGAACTTCATGCTGGTGGCGAGGTTCCAGCCGCCGAACACGTAGTTGAGGAACCCGGAGTGGTTCATCCAACGTTTGCCGTTGCCGAAGGGAAGATCGTAAACGGCCAGGAACGCGAGCGTGTTGCGAATGTCGTCCGGCGAAAGGGACCAGTTGCGGTAGCCCTGGTAGGGATTAATGACATTGCCGACTCGGCCGTAGCCTGCGGCGGCCGACTGGGTGGTCGAGGCAGCATCCGTCATGAGCTTCGAGAACGTGTAGTTGGCGCCGAGGTACAAGCCGCCCGAAAGGCTCTTCTCAAACTTCGCCTGAAAAGCCTGATAGTTGGAAGTTCCTTCGTTTTCATTGCCGCCCGTGAGGCTGCCACAGTACTGCGGGTACGGCGAAAGGGCTTGCGCGACGGTCGGACTGCAACCCGCGTTCAACAGTTGTTGTGCCCATGCCGCATATGGGGCGGCGACGCCATGCAGTGAGCCCTGTCCGGGCGCGAAGACTGCATTCAATGCACTTCCCATAGACAGCAGGTTGGGGTTGAGGGCATTCAACGGTTGTAGTGCAGAGGGCAGATGGACGCCTCGATTGGCTACATACGCGATACTAGCCATGCCACTGTTTCCGATTTTGCGGTCTATGCTGAGATTCCACTGCTGGGAATAAGAAAGATGATTGGCGGCCGTAGGACGGTAGTTGGGAGCCCTGCCGTTATCGGCGCCCACGCTTACATCGGGCGCCTTATTGTAAGCGGGGAAGCCGCTATCTAAGTAAAATGCCGGTACGTAACCGCCGCCCGAATCCTGGAAACTGACGGCTGGATTAAAACCGTCGAGGCTTATGCCACCATTCCAGCCGGGATAGAAGGCCTGCGTATAGAACATGCCATAGCCCGCGCGGATCACGAGGTTTTGATCCGGACTCCACGCAAACCCGACGCGCGGTGCAATAGCTCCGTGCCATAGAGTTTCCGGGTAGCGGACCCCGGCGCTGGCAGCGCCCCAGTTGTTACCGGCGAAAACGAGGCTGCCCGGAAGGTTTCCTGCAGTGGGGTTAGGCGCGAAGGAAAAGAAAGCAGAATGGTTACCTGTCTCAAACGTGGGCGAGAACTGATCCCATCGAAGGCCATAATTAACCGTGAAATTGCGTTTGATCTTCCACGTATCGCCAACGAATAGGGAGTAGGCGCGCTGCTCAGGGCCGTATTTGGTGATGTTATAAACGTTCAGACTACCGCTGTCGACCGCGCCGGCGAGCATGCTGGCGAAGGGACTGCCGCTCTGCACGCCTGGCAGCCCTGTGGATAGGTCCAAGTAACCGGTCGTTCCCGACTGGTTATTGTTGTTCCTAAAAACCTCTTGCAGGTGCCGGAACTCGCCGCCGAATTTTACGGTGTGCGCGCCCTTCACCCAGGTAACCAGATCGTTGGTGATGTAGGACGGCCGGGTGCTTTTGTTCAGCGGGCCAAGCCCCTGTGTGTTACCCCATCCCGCGTAGTTGGTTACTCCGTTCCCACTGAAATTAGCGGCCGGCGACGCATTGTAGGCTGCTGCATTCGGGATCATAGGCAGTTCTGCCGGGTTTTGTCCGGAAACGGAACCATACCCCTCATTCCGGTTCAGATAGCCGAAGGCCCAATGATTCAAAAACGTGGGTGTGAAGATATGATCCCAGTTGAAGCGGCTCACCCAGGCATCCTCTGGATTGGCTGGGCTCGAAGTACACAGCTGAACCGGCAAAACGCATTGCTCGTTGGGGTGAGTATACTGCCGCCAGATGGTGGCAAAGAAATGATCTTTCTCGCCCCAGTAATGATCGATCTTCACCAGATACTCATCGAGGTTCGAAAGAATGCCATCCGACACCGGTTGCCCAAGGAAATTGTTAATCGGGCCTGGGCTGGTGGTGGCCGGAAGGTACTTCATCCACTGCAGGGCCAGCGCGCTCTGCTGGGAGACCGGGATCATATTCCCGGGATATTGCGCGCGAGAGAGGACGCCGCTGGTCGAAATCGTGGTGGTGGTCGGGTCGTAGATGGGAATCGTCAGGTCCGAAAAGTTTCCAGTGCGCTCCTGCTCGGACGGAATCGTAACCAAAGGTCGGGTGGCGCCACCGAGGCTGCGCAGATATTCCGCATCGAAGAAGAAATAGGTCTTGTGGACGGGGCCCCAGACGAGGGGAATGAGGGGGATCTTCATCGGGCCACCGATGTAGCCGCCGAACTGATTCTCGTTATCCTTGGGGCGCTGATCACCTGGGCCGCGGTTGTTGGTGAACTGCAGGGCATTGAGATCCTTGTTGCGGAAATACTCAAAACCGCCGCCATGGAACTGATTCGTTCCACTGCGGGTAGTCGCAATGATTTCGCCGCCGGTGGTGGTGCCGTACTCGGGCTCATAGCTGGAGGTCAACACACGAACCTCGCTGACCATATCTGGAGTTACCGCGAAGTCGAAGAACGCCACCATTCCGCTTTGGGACATGGTGCCCTCCTGCATGCTGACGCCATCCATGATGGCTTCGTCGCCCATTTTCAGGCCGCCATTAATGCGTGCATTGAAAGCCTGCGGGCTGGTACCGGTATTGACACCAGGCAGAAATGAGATGAACTGCACGGCGTTCCGAGGCGTCCCGGCCGAAACCAGTAGCGGGAGCTTGTTGATGATCCCGGGGGCGATGCCTTCTTGCTTTACGCCGTTGTCCAGGTTGAGTTGCGTGACCTCCGCGGTTACTTCCACCTTCGTGGAAGCATCGCCGACCTGTAGAGTTAGGTCAATGCGGGCGGTCTGATTGACGGCCAGCAAGATGTTGTGTTGAACATATCCCTTAAAGCCCTTCGCCTCTACGCTGATGTCGTAAGTCCCAGGCAACAAGCTGGCGAACGAGTAGCGACCGGAATCATCGGTTTGAACGCTCGAACTGATTTGGCGGTCCACGGATGTGATCGTAACTTTAGCTTGTGGTACGAAGGCGCCCGTCGCGTCAGCGACTTGGCCTTCCAAGGTTGCGTTTTGACTCTGCCCGAAGACAACGGCGGAGAACAGAAGAAGGCCAACAAGTGACCGTAGAATTGAGCTGCGTGGCATCAGAACCCTCCCCGATGGTACTTGCGGTACTTTTTGCGATCTAACCCGAAACACGGCTAGTATATTCCTGGTATTGATCACTGTCAAGAAATGTTCACAAGCTTTCTGCTGCTCTGAAAATCTCATTCGCAGGATTGAGGCCCGAGCACCAAACCAGGGGAAAACACCGGCGTAGGCTGGTGCAGACGGGAGCCCGACCATGGTGAACTCTTGCTAAACTGGCGAAGCGCCTATGATTGCTCGCTAACCGAGCGGCCCTTCGCTAATAGTCTGACAATGCAACGTTAGTCCGGAGTGAGCAAACATGGAGTGTGTCTTTTCGAGCGCCGATCGTGCGCTTGCCTTTCGTCTTGAAGCTGCCGAGGCCGCCAACGGTTTGGCGATCGCTCGCGCGGCAAACCGTCATAACCCGGCCGCCACCGCGCAGCCTTTTGCTGGTGGCACAGCTGTCTTCGGCGGCATCGGTTCGCCCATGACTCATGCGCTAGGCATTGGTCTCAATGGGCCCGTAGCGGCGTCCGAACTGGCCGACATGGAGGCCTTCTTCCGTGATCGGGGCAGCGCCTGCCTCATCGATCTGTGTCCCATGGCAGACGAATCAGTGATCAGGTACGTGCAAAGCAACCCCTACCGGGTCATTGAGTTCAATAACGTGCTGGCTCGGCGCATCGATCCCGCGGAACAGCTTGAGATTTCGCGCGCGATCCGTCCCGTCGCTCCAGAGGGTCTTCATCGCTGGGCGGCCATCGTCGCCGCGGGCTTCGCCGAAGGCGCGCCCCCCGATGAAGAGATGACCGCCACCATCGCCGGCTCGTGCGGCGAATCAATCTGCTTCGAGGCTGGCGAAAGCGAGCCCCATGCGGGCGCCGCTATGGGTATTCAGGGTAGTGTTGCGCTGTTCTATGGCGATGCCACGCTGCCGACTGGCCGGCGCCAGGGTTGGCAAACTGCTCTCATCCAGGCCCGCCTCGCTGCCGCGCGCGACCGCGCTTGCGATCTCGCGATGGTCTCTGTTCTGCCAGGCAGCGGCTCGCACCGCAACTATGAACGCGCCGGCTTCCAACTCATCTACATGCGCGTGAACCTGACCCGGGAGTTTGCGCCGTGACCAACGAGCCGGAAACGCCCGAGTTGCCTAAGCATGACCTGCTCAAACAAGTCATCGTTATGCGGAACGACCTGAATATGCGCAAGGGGAAAATGATTGCGCACGGCAGCCACGCCTCCATGATGTTCCTGGTGGAGTCACTGTTGGCCGCGGCACGAGACCACGCCGGTTCATTCCATCTGGACGTCCCCGCATGGCGTTGGCTTTCATCCGGGCGCATGAGCAAAATCTGCGTCCGCGTGGACAGCGAAGCGGAACTACTCGATGTGGCCGCGAAAGCGAAAGAGGCAGGCTTGCCGGTACACATCATCACCGATGCGGGCTTGACTGAGTTCGGTGGAGTGCCCACCCGGACGTGTGCTGCGATCGGTCCTGCCGCGGCCAGCAGCATCGACCCCATCACCGGCCATCTCAAGTTACTGTAGAACCGCGGTGGCACAGGCTTCAGACGTTGCTGAAAAGGCCAGCTTCACTGGCTCCCTCAACTGTCGGGATTCGGCAACTCATTGCAAACGAACACAAACGCTTCCGAGCCGCGACCCTCAGGGAGCGGTTTCTTACCTTTTTCAGCACCGTCTTCAGCCTGTGGGCTTTGCGGAACAGCCCTTGGCCCAGCTTCACAGCCGGCAGATCAGCAGTTCGCGCTCGTAAATCATCTCCGGAGGCAGGCGGTCGTGAAGCTTGATAAAAAGCTCTTCATGGCCCATGACTTCCGTTCGCCATGCCTCGCGGTCCACGTGCTGCAATTCCTCGAACTGCTCGCGGGAGAAGTCCAGTCCGTTCCATTCGATGGACTCGTAGTGCGGGGTCCAGCCGATCGGCGTTTCTTTCGCACGGGTTCGGCCGCGCACGCGATCCACAATCCATTTCATGACCCGCATGTTCTCGCTGAAGCCGGGCCACAGGAATTTCCCCTTGGCGTCCTTACGGAACCAATTCACATGGAAGATTCGTGGCGTCACGCTCAGGGAGCGCTGCATCATGATCCAGTGCCGGAAGTAATCGCCCATGTGATAGCCGCAGAACGGGAGCATGGCCATCGGATCGCGGCGCACTTTTCCTAAAGGTCCACCCGCCGCGGCCGTGATTTCCGACCCCATGGTTGCGCCCAGGTAGACTCCCGCGCTCCAGTTGAATGCCTGGTACACCAGCGGTATGTTCGACGCCCGCCGGCCTCCGAAGATGATGGCGCTGATGGGAACCCCTTGCGGATCTTCCCAGGCCGGATCGATGGTTGGGCACTGTGCAGCGGGCGCGGCGAACCGTGCGTTCGGATGCGCCACAGTTGCGCCCGTGGTTTTTCCAATCTCCGGCGTCCATCGCTTCCCCTGCCAGTCGAGACACTCCGCCGGAGGCTTGTCGGTCATGCCTTCCCACCAAACGCCGCCGTCCAGCGTCAGTCCCACGTTGGTGAAGATGGTGTTCGTCGACAGGGTCGCCATTGCGTTGCGATTGGTCTTGACTGAGGTTCCGGGCGCCACGCCAAAAAAGCCGGCCTCCGGGTTGATGGCATGCAGCCGCCCTTCTTTATCCGGCTTGATCCAGGCGATGTCGTCGCCCACCGTCCACACCTTCCAGCCGTCGAATCCCTTCGGTGGAATCAGCATGGCGAAGTTGGTTTTCCCGCAAGCGCTGGGGAAGGCGGCCGCCAAATACGTCTTTTCGCCGTCCGGGCTCTCCACTCCCACAACCAGCATGTGCTCGGCCATCCAGCCTTCGTCTCTGGCCATCGCCGACGCGATGCGCAGCGCGAAGCACTTCTTGCCGAGCAGAGCGTTGCCGCCGTAACCGGAACCGTACGACCAGATCTCGCGCGCCTCGGGAAAATGAACGATGTATTTGTCCTTGTTGCAGGGCCAGGGAACATCCTTCTGCCCCGGCGACAGTGGCGCTCCCACGCTGTGCATTCCGGGAACCACCCGCGTGTAGTCCTTATCGATCTCCTTGAACACCGGCAATCCGATACGCGCCATGATTCGCATACTCACCACCGCGTACGGCGAGTCAGTGAGTTGCACGCCAATGTGGGCCATGGGTGAGGCGATCGGACCCATGCTGTAAGGCAGCACGTACATCGTCCGCCCCTGCATCGAGCCGCGGAACAAGTCCTTCAACTTCTTCCGCATCGTGTACGGGTTTTCCCAGTTATTGGTAGGCCCAGCGCCGTCTTTCGACAGCGAACAAATAAACGTGCGGTCTTCCACGCGAGCCACGTCCGCGGCATCGGAGCGGGCGAGAAAACAACCGGGCCATAGGTCTGGATTCAGTTTGATGAAGGTGCCGCGGGCAACCATCTCCGCGCACAAACGATCGTTCTCTTCCTGCGACCCGTCTACCCAGTGAATCGCCGCTGGCTTGGTCAACTCAGCCATCTTGTCGACCCACCTCAGAAGGTGTTTATTCTGGCTCAAAGGTTGCGCATTCATCCCCGCTGTCAATCCTTCCCCTCCGTGGAACCCCTTGTCCCCTACCCATGATGACGAATCGCAAAATCAGATATCGGGTTTCCGTCGCTCGCAAGGCGCTTTCAACTCCATTCTGCCAAGGTGTCGCCGCAAAACAAAAAAGGCTGGGCCCTGGGCACGCCCAGTAGTCCAGCCTTCTTGCAACCTGCGCCGTCTAGAACATGTTCCAGAGGAACTGGTTGTAAACCTCATGATGGTATTGCACTTCGGGCGCCTTCACGAATGTGCCCAACAACCGGGGACAGCGGTCGGCCGCCGCTTGCTTCAGGTCGGCGTACCGGCCCTTCACATCCTCACCCAGCAGCTTCGTCGCCCATTCCGCGGCGCGGAAGTTCGCCAGCGCGTCGTAAATGTTATCCGGCAGGAATCTCTGCGCCGAGCGAAGGTTCTTCACGCGAGCAGTGTCCCCATCAAGACCGGTCTTAAACACCGAAAGCAGAACCAGGTAAGGATTCGCGTCCGGCGCCACGGAACGAACTTCCACGCGCGCACTCTTCTCGTTACCGATCGGAATACGAACCATCGATCCGCGGTCAACTGCCGATGCCTTGAGCTGGTTCGGTGCCTCGAAGTGCGGGTCGAGACGGCGATAGGCGTTTACACTCGGGTTCAACAACAGGCAAATGTCGTTGCCGTGTGTCAGGATCCGATCCACGAACTGCCAGGCGAGTTTGCTCATCTTCTCCTCGCCCTCCGGATTCCAGAACAGGTTCTTCCCGTTCTTGCTGATGGACACGTTGGTGTGCATGCCGCTGCCGTTCACGCCCACCACCGGCTTCGGCAGGAAACTCGCCGTGAAGCCCATCTTGGTCGCTACCTGGCGGCAGATCAGCTTGTAGAGCTGAATCTGGTCGGCCGCCGCCACCACCTCACCATAGCCATAGTTGATCTCGAACTGCGACGGAGCGACTTCCGGGTGATCCTTCTCATTCTGGAAACCCATCGCCCGTTGCACTTCCGCCGCCGCGTCGATGAACAAGCGCAGCGGGTCACCAGGCAGAGAGTGGTAATAGCCGCCTTTGTTCACGTACTCGAACTTTGCATTCTCGTGATAGCGCCGCTCTGCGTCAGGCCCATCGAAGAGAAAGCCTTCAATTTCGTTGGCAGCGTTGAGCGTGTATCCTTGCTTCTCGTACAGGCCGTTCGCATAACCCTTCAGAACGCCTCGAATGTCGGCGCCGTACGGAGTTCCATCCTTGTCGATCACCTCGCCGAATACGAAGGTTTTGCCCGGGCCGAAAACGTCCGAAGGCGCCCAGTAAAACGCGGGCCAGTCGATACCCAATCGCAGATCACTCTCGCGTTGCGCCGTGAAGCCGCGTATGGAAGATCCGTCGAAGGTCAGGTTGTCCCAACTCTTCACCAGAAACTTCTTGTCGTAATCGAGCATGTGCAGGCGGCCTTCCAGGTCGCTGAACAGCACGCTGACGGCTTTGATCCGCTTCTCGTCTGTCAGGTATTTGAGCCGTTCCTCCCGTATTTGCTCGGTCGGAACGCGGTTCTTCCGCTGCTCTTTTGCATGCAAATTCAGCTCTTCCAATTCCTCATAAGGAAGGCTGAGAAAGTCGTGTAGTTCAGTGGACATTGGTCTCCTAAAGCCAAGGGCTTCTTAAACTGGATTTTGATTTCGAGCGGAGGTGTCTGTGAGGCTCAAACCCGGAGCGACTCGCAGTTTGAGTGCCCTGTTCAGCTCGACGAAGAGTCAGGCACTTGTATCCCTGAATTATAAATGATGACGCTTTTCTTTTATGGGTTGTGGGGCCGGCCGCGCGGCTCAACTACGCGGTCTGCTGCAGTTTCTTGAGTTTCGGCAGGACGCCTTTTGCGATATCCGGTTGGTCGATGATCGATTGGATCGCGTCTGTGCAGGTGGCCCAAAGCACAATGGCTTCGGCCATCGTCGTCGTCACCTCCGGGTCACTTACGGGATCCCGCCGGATCTCCATGACCGGCGCAAGCCGATACTCATGGCCGCCGTCGGCCATCTCAATCAGCGCCCTGGCATAGCCGCGCAGGTTTCGCTCGTAGCCCATAGGCGCCTGGCCTCCCAGCGCCTCAATCCGGCGCTTGATCACGTTCTTGGTCGCCCTCACAATGTGGAACGCAGCCCCTGTCGCCAGTGAGAGTGCCAGGCAGGTTCCAGCCTGGTTAATGTCATGAACGGCATCAATCGGTAGCCGGCCCCGCGATTCGCCAAACACTTCATCGGCTCCCGAGACCAGTTTGCGCGCGTCGAAACCGCCCCGCGCCTCGAGATGATAGACAGCAGCGCACCCCAGGTCGCTGGCAATCCCTCTCTCTAGCGCCGCACACCCTCCGGCAAACTCCCGCAATTCCTCCTCATCGAGGATCGCGTTCGAGTTTGCCAGGTACCTGTCGTATATCCCATCGATCAATCCAAGCAAGCGCGACGCCGCTGGCGCAGCGCGCTCCATCCGCTGCTGCAAGTCTCCGGCGAATACTTCCGCTAATAATGCCTTCACTGTGGCAAGCGAGCCTCCGTACGACGCTATAGGGAGTCTGCCCTTCGCCAGACATGCAGCCAGTGCGCCGCCCAGTTCAAAGAAGCCGGCCACATCGATCGCCTGGAGGTTCTTCTCGCGCCTGCCCGTGCGCTCCGCCCGGAGGGCATCGCTTGATGGCGCTTCAACCGATTTTTCCTCGCTCGGCGCGTCCTCGCCAACCTGACCGGGCGTATTCCGGTAGCAGTCCACCACCTGGCTACAGTACGGGCACTTCGTCACATGCAGCCGCACCACGTTTCGCTGCGCGAAATAGAGCCTGTCGAGAGCGTAAAGCCTGAGGGATTCCGGAGCAGGGTGATTCCGTTCTACCCCCTCAAACGCCTCGCGGCACGGACCACAAATCGCCAGGTGCTCTTCAACTCGTTCCCGGTCGCGTGCCTCTGCCACCCCAAACTGGTAGCAGAACAACTCGTACGTCGAAGGGTGTGTGAATGAACTCGCCATTTGTGGAATCAGCATGTCCCCTAATTCTCATCGCTCATGGGACACTTCGCCTTTGTTGCTGATCAACTACCCGATCATCCCAGGTACTTCTGCCACTTTCGAGTCCGTACTGTACTTAGGACCAAAGGGAAAAACCCCCTCCCCATAAACCAACGAGGTCAATCCATAACCAAAAGCGCCGAAGCCGGCTTCATTGCCACCGGCATCGGCGCCTCCAGGGAGAAGATCATCAGACGGTATCTATTTGACTTGCAGCGACTCCAGGTACCTCGCGAGGTTGTTGATTCTCACTTTGCCCAAATCCTGCTCCCATTCAATCTGCGAGAACACCGGCCCCCAGATCGGCATCTCCCGAGTACCATGGGCGCTGTCTCCCGAGGCGGTCCCCGCGATGATCGCCTGTACTTTTTCGAGTGGGAACTTACCGCCGTTTCGTTTCGAGATGGTGGTCAGGTCCGGAACTCTGGGTTTCAGCTGCTTGACCATCGGTCCGTTCCCCCTTGCGTCTTTCCCGTGACAGACCGCGCAATAGGCGACGTATAACTGCGGTCCCCCTGTCTGCCTCACAATCGTGTCAAACGGCGGGTTCTTCGGCGGTTCCTCGGCCAAGAGCGGCGTCCCAACCCAATAACCCGCCAGGATTATCGCCCCTGCCAGCACGACAGACATCGGGCGATTCGTTCCAGGCAGTGTCATGGGACCCTCAACCGTCCGTTAACCTGCACGATCAAGGCCAGCTTCTCCCGGTTTGGCATGTCTGCTTTTCCGGCCCCCGTAAGTCTAGGCCAACACAGTACTTGTGGAAACTAGCAATGCGCGGGTGTCCACTATGGGCGACCGCCGGCCGTTTGTGGTCGCGCCCTTTCACGCAGACTGTCCCTCAACAGAACGCCCGATCGCCGCACCGGGCTCAGAGTACACTGGGTCCGTGCTTGCGCCGGGCGAGCGATAGGGATTAAGTCGTTTGCGTTCAATACGTTGGGTTGGTCCACACAGGTGGTCAGCCGTAGCCAGGTTCGTTTCGCAAAAATGCGACTGGGAGCAGGACCGGGCTGCCTGACCAACCATTCTTCAACACTTTTATGTCTCACACTCATAGTCCCACGGAAGCTCAGATTGAGAGCTGCCGGCCTGCTAAAATGAGGGTTCCCTGCGCTGAGGTCCTCGTTTCCCAAGAACCCGGTCCGCACCGCAGTGACACTCCCACCATGACCTTCTCAAAACTCGAATTCCACCGTCGCCGTTTGCTCAGATTCTGTATTGGGCTGTTCGTTACGGCCGTTGCTGTTGTGCCCACAGTACGTGCTGGCGACTACGACCTCGACGAATTCAAGGTCCGCATCACAGGGATGTGGTTCTTCACCAATCCCACCGGCACGGTTCAAGCCTCCGGCTCTGACCCGCTGGGCAACTTCAACCTCACGAAAGATTTTGGCTTTAATTCTTATTCCACTCTCACGGGAAAGGTGGATTGGAAGTTCACCCACAAGAACCACCTGTACCTGGCCGTTTCGCCGTTCAGTCAGAGTCATACGTCGGTCCTCAACAGGACGATCGACTTTCAGGGCCAGACCTTCGAGGTTGGCCTGACCACTACCGCCAAGCTCACCAATTGGGCCTATGCTCCCGGTTATCAGTACGACATCATCCGGCGCGATAGAGGACACTTGGGCATTGCAGTGCAGATAGACCTCTTCGATACGACGGCCAAGCTCAGTGCGGCGGCGCAGGTCACCGGCGACGGCACACAAACCGCCGCGAAGAGCGTCTCGGCTTCGTTGCTGGCCCCTATCCCATTAGCCGGGCCGGATTTCCGTTTCTACATACTCCCCAAGTTTTACGTGGACGGGAACCTCTTCGGCATGTACCTGTTCGGTTACGGAAATTTTCTGTCGACCGTCGACACCGTCGGTGTCTACCTGGGAAAACACGTCAGTCTGCGCGCCGGCTACCAGTTGGGACAGCGGCTGGTTGTCAACAACAACAGCACAACTCGCATTGGCATCAACCTGACCCAGAAGGGACCTGTAGCGGGCGTCGAGTTTTCCCTGTAAGGACGCGGAGGGCCGGAGCTTTTGAGGAAACGAGCGAACCGCGCCAATTTCGTGAGCGTTCTCGCCCGCCCCCGACGGCAGTGGCTAGTTTCCAGCGATACCCTTATCCTGCAGGATTCTGACCACAACCCGGCGGTTCTCTGCCTGACCTTCGACCGATGAGTCGGGCGCCACCTGGTCGGCAGTTCCCATCGCTCCCGGAGCCAGCACGTTGGTCAACGGAATCTGCCCCTGCTGGATCATGATATTGAGCACATTCTGGGCGCGCTCGGCGCTCAGTTTCTGGTTCAGTGCCGCGCTGCCCACCGCCGAAGCATAACCTTGCACCTGAATGATGTAGGCTGTGATCCCCTTGGCCTGCTTCGCCAGCGCCAGCAGTTGGGGTACGAACTTCTGATCAACCGTCACTTTGCCATTAGCGAAGTAAACGGTCGCTTCACCCAGGATGTTGTACTGGCCCAGTTCGCCGAAGCGCTTATTGGCAGCTGCGATGGCTGCTTTGTTGGCTGCGGTCTTCTTTTCTTCTTCCGTAATCGCCGCTCGCTGTGCTTGCAACGCTGCCTGTTGCTCTGCCGCCAACTGGTTTGCCTTCGCCAGCGCCGCCTGCTGGGCCGCTATTTCTTGTTGAGACTGCTGGATCTGCTGTTTGTTGGCTGCGACCGCCTGCATGGTGGGTTGTAAACCGGCTTGCGCATCCTGCGCGGCCTTCAGGTCTGTACCTTTGAACCTAACGGTGTCCGCGACCAATTGACCCTGTGCGTTGGTCGTTCCCTGCACCTGAACAGGCAGACCCGGTATCAACGCTGTCATACCCATCTGCTTACTGCGAGCCTTAAATAGTCCCTCCGCTTCTTCTACTTGCGTGGTATCAGTTAGCAGCACCACCACGTCCGGGCTACCCGCGACCTGCAGCGTCATGGTAGCGCCGCTTCGTCCGGTGATAACTCCCTGTATCTTGGTCTGTGCCAAGGCTGCGGAACTGGCCAGCGTAAGAGCCGCCAGCAGCATCGTGACGAGCAATATCGTTCTTCGTATCCGATTCATGTTTGGTCTCCCCACATTCCCTCTCGTATTTCTGTATGTTTAACTCCTGCGGTGCCCGAGCAACCGGCCCGCAAAGCGGAGGACTGCAAAGAATGCCGCCCGCAGGTGGTATTCCTAGTCCACGCTCAGGATTCTACTCTCAGGCACTCTGAATGTCCACTGACTCCAGCGACAGGTGGCTGGGGCTGCGGCGCGTCCCCGAATGGGCGCTAAGTTGTGGCAACACCTTTCATCATTGAGCGGATGAACGCCGATGAATGCGGCTGTTCTTCCTTCGTCGAATGATGACGACCGGATGAGAGCTCCGGCGCTCATGCCGAGATCTGTGACCAGGTGTTTGTTCGCGGCCGAGCCGCCTGCCCCTGGCGCTTCAGTGCTGTGGCCGTCACGTCACCGAGTTGGGTAAGAGTCCTTGCGACCGGGAGTTGCGCCAAACCGAATCTACCCTCATAATGGTTGCGAGGATTTAGTCGCTCGTAGAGCGTTCTTTTATCCTTCAACCTCGACACAGAGGAAGTAAAGATTTATGTCCCCTATTGCACACCGCCCGATGCCGTCTAGCCTCCTCGCCGCAGCGTAGTCCAAGCCGCTGCTGCTCGGGCTCGCGCCCATCGTCCCAAACAAAACAACAACCAGTTGAAGGTCCTCGACGCACTTTGTGTGTCTGAAGGCCAGGTGTATCTGTGAGCCAATAGGGGAACATTTTGAAACAGCATACTCGTGGTTCTAAGGAATCACAGTTTATAGATCCAGACTTCGTCGATGCTCTGTATGAAGATACGTCCGGCAACTCGTCTTCCGGCCGTCAGGCACAGCGGAAGGCACTGCAGTTTTGCCGGCAAGTTCAGCGAGCTCTAAACCTCGCGCTCGCAGATCAGAGTGTCGGCGAGGGCATCAGCGATCTGTTCGTCGAGGACGTTTTCCCGGCCCCGGATTGCGGGCGCCTTCTGGTGCGCGTGGTCATCCCGGCCGGCCTGACTGTCGCTGATGCGATGATTGCGCTCGGGCGACAAACTCCGCGTCTCCGTTCGGAAGTAGCCTCCGCCATCACTCGGAAGCGTGCGCCTGAATTGTGTTTTGTGCCGGCTTACCAGGATCGAGGCTGCGATGAGTGACGCGCCGGCAGCTCCCATTCGGACCTGGCTCGCCTTGCCAATGGGGCATGAAGTGTCTGCTGCGATCGAGCGCCTCCGTCGCGCCCCCGATGTACAGCAGATCGCTGTCATGCCAGACGTGCATCTGGCTGACGACGTTTGCATAGGTATTGTCGTCGCCACATCGCACCTGATCTACCCACAGGCAGTTGGAGGCGACATCGGGTGCGGCATGTTTGCCGTGGGCCTGGATCTTGAATCTACGGCCTTGGATGATCCGAGGGTTGCCGGCCAAGTGTTATCAGATCTTGGCCGGGCTGTGCCTGCCCGCCGTCGAAATCGGAGTGCGATTATTCCTCAGCCAGCGGAACTAGCAAGTGACACGCTCAGCCATCCCAGGCTGGAGTCCATCTTGCGGAAAGAAGGCGCGGCCGAGTTCGCAACGCTCGGCAGCGGGAATCACTTCATTGAAATCCAGGCGGACGAGGACCGCCGGCTCTGGCTAATGGTGCATAGCGGGTCACGCGCGCTTGGCCAGGTGATCCGCGACCACCATTTGTCACGTGCACAACCCGTAGACAACCGGCTTCGCGCGCTCGACGCTAACTCGGAGGCGGGCGCCGCATATCTTCACGACGCATCCTGCGCCCGGCGTTTTGCCGGCGCATCCCGAAGAGCGATGGCAGAAGAGGTTGGCCGGGTGCTGGCCACGTTTTTGGGGGCGCAGGTCTGCTGGGACACCGCAATTACGACGGACCACAACCACGTGTCGCTCGAGCACCACGGTGGGCGCGATCTCTGGGTGCACCGAAAGGGCGCAATGTCGGCTCAGCTTGGTGAGAGCGGAGTCCTGCCAGGGTCGATGGGTAGTCTGAGTTTCCATGTGGAGGGGCGCGGCCACGAGGAGGCGTTATGTTCGAGCGCCCACGGTGCGGGCCGGGTTTTGAGCCGGACAGCGGCTCGAGAGCAGATCACCGAACGGACGCTGCGCCGGCAAATGGAAGGAATCTGGTACGACTCCAGGAAAGCGGAGAGACTTCGTGACGAGGCGCCCTCCGCATACAAGGACATCCGGGCTGTGCTGAGGGCTCAGAAGGAAATGGTGAGAGTCACGCGTACGCTCCGACCGGTACTCAACTATAAGGGCGCGTGAGTTTACCGACGCTATGCGCGTTTGAACGAAGCCGAAGCGGCAGACGCTTCGCGTGCTTGCCGTTCGAGGCTCTCTCCTCGACCCGCAGCATTTTCCAATCCAGAAATGAGCCTGAAAAGTGATTTTGATTCCAATACAGGATGAGCCCGAAACGGGAGTTTGATTCCAATGCGGGATGAGCCTGAAGCGAAGCATCGGGAAGCTTCAGAATCGTTCCTCCTTATGGATGTTTTTGTTGAAGCCAGGGATGGGTCGAGAGGGAAGGGGGCGGGGTTTGAGCCCCCTTCCCCGGCCAGCACTGGAGAGACCGGCGCTTCTGGTTGACGGCGACTGGTCAGACCCGAATCCGGACGCGCCGGAGAACGCCCAGCTTGGCCTTCTGCATTTGCCGGGCGGCCTCGGTGTCGCTGCGTCGCATGGCTTGCGATTGAAGGAACGCTTCGGTGGTTCCCGGCTTGAGGTGTTGTTGCCAGTTCTCGAGCGAGCATAACTTCTCGAAGGGCGTGCGATAGTCGTCGGCCCGATAGCGCCGTTTGATGCGGCCCCGCAAGCCTTGGACCAAAACCGCAAACCCGCACGGCCGATGAAAGTTCAAGTACGGGTTGAACTGCGAGGTGAAGAAGCTCTGCAGCGAGGCGGCGTGTTCGGAGGCAATGAACCCATAGCCGATGTGCTTGCGAATGACCGCTCCGTTCTTGCCTTCCACCAGTGCGTTGTCGGTAGTTCGGTAGGCCCGTGACTTGGTGAACTCCACCAGCAGTTTGGTCAGCATCCGGGCCACTTGGTGGTTCAGAAACTCGCTTCCTTTGTCGCAATGAAAGCCGATGATCCGGAACGGGAACTGGTGCAGGATGGCTTCCAGCACAGGAATCATATGCGTTTCGCTGATGGTTTCCACACATCCGACGTTCTGCCACTGCGTCACGGTGTCGACGGAGTTGATGTAATAGACCCCGGGTTGGCCGTCCTTCTGGCCTTGATGAACGGTGTCCACGCGCAGGTATCCGGGCTTGCCTTTCGGGTCTGGCTTGCGGCGTTCGCCGAT
>JBAUOG010000872.1:0-7847 GCA_049579625.1 Bryobacteraceae bacterium | reverse complement strand
CCACGCCGAATCCCCAAACCGAGCGCCATGCCGGCCGCAAGGTCCACACGAAGACGACCAGCATCAGGCCCGAAAAAAACACTCCGCCTTCCGCAGTCCATTCCAGCCAATCGTTATGGGCGCGGTTTACGTAGGTGCCATCGTCATAACGTGCGAATCGCGGGTAGACCGGCACATACGTGCCTAACCCCCACCCTGTCCAAGGATGCGCTTTGATCATGTCGATAGAGGCTTCATTGATCTGTCGCCTCGCCGCGAGCTGGTCAGGCGACCTGAGCTTTTCGATCACACGGTCGAAACCTGCCACCGCCACCAGGCCAAGCGTCAACAACACTGCTATACCAAGCATCGGTAGCGTTAACTTGGTGCGGCCACGGAACCAGGCTACTAGCATCACCGCCAGGAACTCGGTAACCACGAGAATCGTGCCGGCTCGTGACGAAGAGGCGATCACGGCGCTGACCTGGACTGCGGCCAACAGCAACATCAGGAAGTTCGCTCGCCGCTGGCCCAAGCCGAGCCATAAGGTGACCGGTAACGACAGCTCAATGAACTGGCAGAAATTGTTCGAATACTGGAATGTTCCATAAACGAAAGGCCAGCCGCTGGGAAAGATCCACAGCACCTTGGTGGTTCCCGATGCCTGCTGAAGCAGATCCAGCAGGGAGATCAGGCTGGCGAAGTACACAAAAGCAACACGGAATTGACGCGCCAGTGCCAAGTCGCGGAATAGTTGGTGCGCAAGCATGCAGATCCCCGCGCAAGCCCACCAGAATATGGTGACGCGCCAGCCCTCCGAGAGGATCTTGTAGGGCGACCAGATGGTCTGAGCAACGCCATAGCAGGCCATCAGCAGAAGGCAAACCGACGGCACGCTCCAGCGAAGGCGCTCCCTGAATCCAACCACCATCCAGGCCGAAAGCAGAAGGAACAAGCCCGCGCCAACCCAATAGGCGCAGATTTGCGAACTGTCGACGACTGTCGATGTAAACGCAGCCAGCAACAAAAACAAGCCGACTGTGAAGTATTGCGCGCCGGGCCCAACGTAAACGAAAGGCGACCCCGGCGGAGAAACAGACCTGTGGCTCTCTCGTGAATGCAGCGAACTGCTCTCAGTCTGCATCAAGTGTCACTCTACACCGTCGAGACAACCGACGCCAAGTTCACCGGAGCAAGCCATCTCTGCCATGCTTGAGATTACATTGAAGGAACCATGACATCCTTCCGCAAAGAACTCTGGTTTAACATCCCCTCGAGGCGAGGCTTCGTCAATATCACGCCCGATGTTGTGCGCTGCCTGGTCGAAAGCGGCGTTAAAGAAGGGCTGGTGCTCGTAAACGCCATGCATATCACTGCCTCGGTCTTCATCAACGACGACGAATCGGGGCTGCACCACGATTACGAGAAGTGGCTCGAAACGCTTGCTCCGCATGAGCCTGTTTCGCAATATCATCACAACCGGACGGGCGAAGACAACGCCGACGCTCACCTGAAGCGGCAGATTATGGGGCGTGAAGTGGTGGTCGCTGTCACCGCCGGCAAGCTCGACTTCGGCCCTTGGGAGCAGATTTTCTACGGCGAATTTGACGGCCGCCGCCGCAAACGAGTGCTGGTAAAGATCATCGGCGAATAGCCGCCTAGCGGGTTCCGAATTCCTACTGAATCTCCAGAGCTTGTGCCCCGAGGGAATTCCGCTCGTCGCTCGTCAGACGTCCAAGCCAGTCTTTGCATTCGACCAATGCCGTTGCCGCCGCATTCTTTGCCTCTTTGACGGCCTTTCTCTTTGCGTCGGGATGCGTCCCCTCCGCCAGGTACAGGTAATAGTGACCCGGTTGCTCCTTCCACGCATATTGCGGATCGAACCCGATCAGCCACTTCTCCCCCACTGGCACGGGCTTGTCGACACCCTCGTCTTTCTCCGGCGCCTCGGGCGCAGCCCCGGCAATGGCACTCCCCAATTGCCGGGCCATTTCGTCGAAAAAGTAGGCTCTCAACGCCCCGCCGCCAACCACGCCCTGCAACTCGAGCGCGCCGTCAAACTGTGCAGTCCACTTGCGCGCTTCATGGCGGTTCACCGATGCCACAGGAACCACTCGAAGGCTCCCCTTGCCCGGGTTCGGCCACTTGAACCAGTGATCCTCGACGAACGCCGCAAAGCGGGTGGGATACCCGGCCACGAAGTTCTCCACCGCGGTCTTCAGTGATTGGCTCGTCTTGAACAAGTCTGCCAGTGAATCCCAAATCTTGTCCTTGGCGCGGCTCTCCCTGCTGCTCAAACCCAAAGCGCTCAGTGTGCCCGCGAGGTCCGCCACGACACCCTGTCCGGCGCTGCCCGCCCAATCGTCAAATGTTTCGGGGCGTGTCAGTTTCCCCGCAAACTCCATCCCTTTGCCCGTCCATCGCGCCCAACTTGGATTTCCGAGTAGCATGTTTAGCAATCATATGCCAACGGCCAAGGCCCTTCCCTTTTGCAGTCCCTTTTGAGGCTGAGTTGAACGCGTTCAGATAAACTGGAGGTTGGCACAGGCATCCTCTCCCGTACGGGTTTGTGCGGTCAACTTTCTGAATTCCGTTCCGTTGGTTTGGGGCATGCTGAAGGGCCCGCAACAGCCTCTTGTGGATCTCTCGTTCGAGATTCCGGCCACTTGCGCCGACGTCGTGGAGGCCAGGCGTGCTGACATTGGGCTCGTTCCGGTGGCCGAAATTGCCCGCCAGTCGCTGGAAATCGTTCCCGGAGTCGGTATCAGCTGCCGTGGTCCGGTCCGTAGCATTCTTCTGGTTTCCCGCGTTCCACCAGGGCAGATCCGGCGTGTTGCCGTGGATTCCAGTTCCCGCACGTCGACTCAACTCGCTCGTATCATCCTGCGCGAGCGATATGGAGCCACTCCGATTCTGCTTCGGCAGCCGCCCGTCCTGGAGACCATGCTCGAAGATGCGGATGCGGCCTTGCTCATTGGTGATTCGGCGCTGAGAATCGACCCGGAAAGCTTGCCGTATGAAACTCTCGACCTCGGCGCCGAGTGGTTCTCGCTAACGGGCTTGCCCATGGTGTTCGCAGCTTGGGCCGGACATTCGCCGCTTGACCAGGCGAAACTCGGCGCCATTCTTCTGGGATCCTACGAATTCGGCCTGGCTCATTTGGACGAGATCGTGGACAGCGAATACTCGCGTCGCGGCGTGACGCGTGGACTCGCTCACCGCTATGTCGCAGATTTGATCCGCTACGCTTTAGGGCCTGCTGAGCACCAGGGACTCGAGGCTTTTCTTTCGCTTGCCGGACCGTTCTGGAAAGGTATCGACCGCCAACCTGACCTGGTTACATCCTAGAATGAGAGGACGCACATGATCTCACGGCAGCAGGCACTCGATCTATTCAATAGCCCCGACCTGGTCGGCATCGGCATGGAAGCGGACCAGGTAAGGCGTAAGCTTCACCCGGAAGGAATCGTCAGCTACATCATCGACCGCAACATCAACTACACAAACTTCTGCACCGAGTACTGCAGCTTCTGCGCCTTCTACCGTCCCATGGGTCACAAAGAGGGCTACATCCTATCCAAGGAAGTTATCTTCGACAAGATTCGGGAGACCATCGACCTCGGCGGTACCGGCATTCTCATGCAAGGCGGATTGCACCCCGATTTGAAGATTGAATGGTACGAAGACCTGCTGCAATCGATCAAACAGCGCTTCAACATCTGGTGCCACTGCTTCTCCGCTCCGGAGATCATAAATATCAGGGATGTCAGTGGATTGTCGTTGCGAGATACCATCGCCCGCCTCCGCGACGCCGGACTCGACTCCATCCCAGGCGGCGGCGCGGAGATCCTCGATGATTCCGTTCGCTATCGCATTAGCCGGCTCAAGTGTTCAACGCAGGATTGGATTGACGTTCACCGCACGGCGCATGCCCTGGGTATGCGGACCACCGCCACCATGATGTTCGGCGCGGGCGAGAACATCGAGCACCGCTTGAATCACTTCGAAATCGTCCGCCAGATTCAGGAAGACACCGGCGGATTCACGGCATTCATCCCCTGGTTCTTCCAGCGCGAATACACCTCGCTCGGCCGCTTCATCAAGGAAGAAGCCACCGCCGTCGAATACCTCAAAATGCTAGCTCTTTCGCGTGTCTACCTGGACAACATTCTGAACATTCAGGCGTCCTGGGTGACGCCCGGCCTGAAAGTCTGCCAGGTTGGCTTACGCTTTGGCGGTAACGATGTGGGCAGCATCATGATCGAGGAAAACGTCGTTTCCGCCGCCGGTACCCACCATCAGGCGACAGAGGAAGACCTGCGCCGGTTGATCCGCGATGCGGGATTTACGCCGAAACAGCGCGATACGCTGTACCGTACTTACTTCTTGAACTGACCAACCACTCACGATTCACTTCCACACGCAAAAAGGCCCCTCTGACGGAGGGGCCCTTCTTTTTTTGAAGCTGAGAAAACAGGAACGCGGACTAGCTCGCTTGCTGCTTCTGAGGCCGCGTGGCCTTTATCTTCTTCGTATCCAGTGCTTTGTTGAACCACTCCTCTGCCTTCGCTATATCAGCCTTGGCCTCCTCGGGACTGTCTTCAATGTCTGCCTTTTTGCGGTAGAGAAGATTCAAGTACGACATCGCGTCATCGTACTCCGGATCAATTTGCAAAGCCGTCTGGAGTGACTTAACCCCGGAATCAATGGTTTTGCCGTACTCGTCTTTAAGCTCGGCCCGAACCTTTGCATCCTTGATCGGTCCCGGTTCTTCCGATTTCATACCTAATTTGACACGTGCGGTTTGGATCGGCGTGAACGCTTCAGACCAGGCAATGACGCCCAGGCTGTAATAAGCCTCCGTGTCCTTCGGGTCGGCCTCAATCCGCTTCTGGTTCCACTGCTTTGCTTCTTCCAGGAACTTCTGCTTTTGCTCCTGGGTGCCGTTCGAAGCCGAATTGTAGGTCATGAACGCCATCGAAGCCAGCGCCGTGTTGTTGCTCGGATCCTTGTCGAGTACTTTCTGGAATTCGGCTTTGGCGGCGTCATACATGCGATTGTTTTCAGTCGAGTCCGCTCCCGGAATCCACTGCGTCATGTATGAGGTTGCCAAATACAACTGCGCATTCTTGTTGAGCGGGTCGAGTTCAATCGCCTTCTTAAAATGATTAGCCGCGTCGACGTATTTGCCACCTTTATAGGCCTGCACGCCTTTGTTCATTTCGTCGCGGGATTCAAGCTTGGAGCAGCCGCTGCTGGCGACCAACGCGGCGATGCAGATAAGGAGCCCTGCAAGTCTTAATGTTTGCTTCATAATGTAAGCCCTTTGGTATCCCCCTGGTATACAGTTCGTAAGACTCTATGCGTTTCAGCGGACCGCGTCGGGAACCATTTGAAGTTCGCCGGGGCCCGTTGGGCTCGCTTCAGTCCTTACTGGCCCGCCTCGATCTTAGGCGTCATTAAACCCACTTTATCGAGCCCCGCCCCCTTGGCGGCATCGATCGCCAAGGCCACATACTTGTACTCGACATCCTTATCGCCCTTCACAAACACGACCTTTTGGGCACGCGTCTTGAAGATGTCTTCCAGACGATCCATCAAATCGGCCATCTTAATGGCCGAGCCGTTGATCTCCATGCTGTGGTCCGCCTTGATTTCGATGACCACGTTCGGATCCTGGTCCGGCGGTGGAGGCGGCTGATTCGGCGGAGGCGGCTGTGGCGCCAGCGCATCCAGTCCTTTCGGAGTCAAAGGCGTGATCACCATGAAGGTGATCAGCAGCACCAGCAACACGTCGATCATAGGTGTCACGTTAATATCGGCCCGGACTCCATGACCGGTGCCGCCAACTGCCATTGACATAATCAAATCTCCTTTGTGAAACCTGCGGGGGCGCGTTCTTCAGTCCAGGATACGCCCGCACCCCGCGGTGTTGTTCGCGTCTCCTGGAAGAACTCTTGGGCTACAGGTCGCCCTTCTTGTTCTTATCCTGTATCTCTTCCGTAATCAAACCAAGTTGGTCGACGCCCGCCGCTCGCAGATTGTCCACGACATCCGTGACGCTCTCAAAGCGCGCCCGTGCGTCAGCCCTGATGTAAACGGTTTTGTCTGATCGCCCGGTCTGCAGATCTTTTACCTTTTGCGGCAGATTGTCCGGAGCAATTTGGAGGTTGCCAGGGCTGATAAACACTTTCCCGTCGCGGGTAATGGCTATCAGAATGGCGTCTTCCTTGTCGGCTTCCACCATCTTGACGGGGTGGTGTGTCTTCACCATGTCCACCGCAACGCCCTTCGACAACATCGGCGTGATCACCATGAATATAATCAGCACCACGAGCATCACGTCCACCATAGGCGTGACGTTGATCTCTGATACGACTGGGGGAGCTTTCTTTAGTTCCATTGAGCCCTTCTCCTTACCAACCGGCCTGGTCCCCGGGAGGGCGGCGCCATCGCGCCGCCCCAATGAGACTCAACCGGAGCTAAGCAATTCAGTTAAAAACGCAACTGCCCGCTATTTACTTGGCGACCCGTTGTGATCGCTTCAGGAAATAGTCGATCAGCTCAGAGCTGGAGTTACCCATCTCAACGTCAAATGCTTCAATGCGGTTCGTGAAGTAGTTGAACATCCAGACGGCCGGGATAGCGACAAACAGACCGACGGCGGTCGTGATAAGCGCTTCGGAAATTCCGCCGGCGACCGCGCCCAAACCGGTCGACTTGGAAGTCGAAATCGATTTGAATGCGTTCATGATGCCGACGACCGTTCCCAGCAGTCCGACGAACGGCGCCGTCGAACCAATGGTGGCCAAGCTGCTTACGCCGCGTTTCAGTTCGGCGTGCACAATCGCCTCGGCGCGTTCCAGCGCGCGGTGCGATGCTTCGATCTCCTCGCCTGGGATCTCAGAGCTCAGCTGGTGAGCCTTGAATTCCTGCAGGCCAGCCACCACCACTTTGGCCAAATGGCTCTTGTTGTAACGATCCGCGATCTTGATCGCTTCGTCGAGTTTGCCCTCGCGTAGCGCGCCGGCCACGGCCGGAGCAAAGAGTCGCGATTGCTTGCGTGCCGCGTTGTAGGCGATGAGGCGATCAATCATCACGCCTATCGACCAGGCCGACATCACGAAAAGAATGAAGACAACGGCTTTCGCGAGCCAGCCCATGTTGTTCCAGACGCTGCGAGGATCGAAAGCGATTGTTTCGGCTTCTTGCAGCAGCCAAAAGGCCCACACTTGAACTTGTAATAGCATGCTTATCTCCTGAAGGTTGAATCTAACAAAACAGACTTGAGTCTATACCTACTGACTGAGAGTAAAGTTAACGATAATGTTGGTGATCACGTCAACCGGCTCTCCGTTGAGCAGCGTTGGTTTGTAGCGCCACTGCTCCACAGCCTCGCGTGCTGCATTCACCAGCAGCGGATGCCCGCGCACCAACTGCAAGTTCTGGATCGTTCCGTCCTTGCCGATAATCGCCGTGAACTCGACTTGGCCTTGTACACGGGCAGATTTGGCAAGCGGCGGATAGACGGGCTGAATCTTTCTGATTAAGGACGCTTCCATGACGCGGCCGCCAATGCGCTGCGGTCCGGTCGCCTTGGCCTTGGGGGGCGGAGGCGGGGGCGGAGCCATGCTCGGCACGCCACCGATTACGCCCATAGGAACACCACCGCCGCCCGCGGCGCCGGTACCGCCGGCAACGCCCATCGAATCGGGCGGCGGAGCGGATTCTTCAATGTGAGCCACCGTTTTCGGGATTACCTTCGGCGCAATCAACTGGTTGGCAATGAATTGCCGCACCACCACCTTCTTCACTTGAACGGGTGGGGCTGGTGGCGGAGGCGGAGGCGGAGGTGGAGGTGGCGGCGG
>JBAUOG010000871.1:0-4670 GCA_049579625.1 Bryobacteraceae bacterium | reverse complement strand
GCCGTCACCAGCGCCTCCATGGACACGCCCGGCCCCTATGAGAAGGTCGCCACCGAGGCTTATTTCAACGTCACGCTTCCGGAAAAGAGCTGGAGTGCGGCCGAAGTGCAAGACTACATGGCCTCTTTCAACAAGGGCACCATCATCAGCACCTCCGTGCACGAGGCCTACCCAGGGCACTATGTCCAGTTGCTGTGGTTCCAAAAAGTGCAGTCAAAAGTTCGTAAGCTGATCAACTGCGGATCGAACGTCGAAGGCTGGGCCCACTACACCGAACAGATGATGCTCGACGAAGGCTATGACAAAGGCGATCTGATGGTCCGACTGGGCCAATTACAGGATGCTCTGCTGCGAAACGCCCGCTATATCGTCGGCATCCAGTTGCACACCGGCCATATGACTTACGACCAGGCGGTCGACTTCTTTATGAAAGAAGGCTACACGCCGCACTCGCTCGCCGACCGCGAAACCAAGCGCGGCACCAACGATCCCACCTATCTCGTCTACACCATCGGCAAGCTCCAGATCATGAAGCTGCGCGCGGATTACAAGCAGGCTAAAGGCGCAGCATACTCGCTCGAAGAATTCCACAACACGTTCATGCAGCAGGGCGGCGTCCCCGTGAAGATCATCCGCCAAGCGATGCTCGGCAATGATTCGCCGACGCTGTAAATCAACGTGAAGACGTCTGGGACTAGGATGAGAATGTGAGCACGACTTCCCGTCCCCCCGTCACCGCGCCCTCCATCGGCGCCCACTCGGCGTTCCGCCGTTTTGCCTGGGGTGTTCTCGCCTTCAATGTGCTTGTGGTCGCGTGGGGCGCATACGTGCGGGCGAGTGGTTCCGGCGACGGCTGCGGCAACAACTGGCCTTTTTGCAATGGACAGGTGGTTCCGCAATCTCCCAGGATTCAAACCCTCATTGAGTTCAGTCATCGCATCAGCAGCGCTCTCGCTGTGTTCGCGGTCCTGGCGCTCAGCGTGTGGGCCTATCGCACGTTCCAAAGGAAGCACCAGGTCCGCCTGTTCGCCCTGCTCTCCGGCGTTTTCATTCTGCTGGAAGGAGCCCTGGGCGCCGGGCTGGTCCTGTTTCGCTACGTCGCTCAAAATGCCTCGTCCGGCCGCGCCTTCTATCTGTCGGCTCACCTTACAAACACGATGCTCCTACTGGGTTCGCTAACGCTGGTGGCCTGGCTTGCAGGCGAGCCGTCCGGCAATCCGCGCCCGCTCTCCCGCCGGCGCCTTCCTCGCTTGCTGGGTTTCGCCCTCGTCGTCGCCCTACTTGTCAGCATCACCGGCGCCATCGCCGCGCTTGGCGACACACTTTACCCTGCCGTCTCGCTGCAGCAAGGCGTGCAGCAGGATTTCGCCAGCGGCTCCAGCGTTCTCCTCCGGCTTCGTCTCTTCCATCCCCTCGTCGCGGTTCTTTCTTCATTCTTCCTTCTCTACGTGGCCTTGCGTATCCCGCGCAGGCTGCCCGGCCAGGCCATCCGCGAGACCTCCGGCATCCTGGCTCTTCTGATCGTGCTGCAGTTGGCCATGGGCGTGATCAATGTCTATCTGCTGGCGCCCGTCTGGATGCAGCTTCTGCACCTCTTCATCGCCGACGTACTCTGGATCGTCACCGTGGTGCTAGCCGCCGAAGCCATGGTCTACCCGGCAAAAGCCGCACCAACGCCTTCACGCTAGAGCCGACCACCGAAACTTTTACGTAATGCGTTCGTCGCAAAAAGTATGGTCTCCTGACAGCATGCGCGCTGTCGCCGTCTTCCCCGACAAAAAGCAGATCTCACTGGTCGATCATCCTGAGCCCTCTCTCACGAGCCCGACCGAGGTCAAGCTGCATGTTCTCGAGGTCGGCATCTGTGGCACTGACCGCGAAATCGCCGCCTTCGAATACGGCTTTGCTCCGGCTGGGTCGGACTATCTCGTTCTGGGCCACGAATCTCTTGGCGAAGTTGTGGAGATTGGCAAAGACGTGACGTCGGTAAAGCCCGGTGATCTCGCCGTGCTTTCCGTCCGCCGCCCCTGTCCGGAATTCTGTCCGGCTTGTGCTGCCGGTCGTCAGGATTTCTGTTACACCGGCCACTTCAAGGAACGCGGCATCAATCGCCTGCACGGTTATCTCACCAGCTATGTAGTGGAGGACGAACCTTACCTTTACGTCGTGCCGAAGTCTCTTCGCGACATCGGTGTTCTCACCGAGCCGCTCACCATTACCGAGAAGGCAATGGATCAGATGAAGACCGTAAGCGGGCGCATGCCCTGGGTCGGCGAGAATCCGGAGGACCATCAGAACCAGCATGCCCTCGTCTTGGGTGCCGGACCGGTCGGGTTGCTCGCGGCGATGAAGCTGGTCATCGAAGGCTACCGCACCTTCGTCTACTCGCTCGGCAGAGGTGATCCGCAAAAGACCGGCATCATGGACGCGATCGGCGCCACGTTCCTGCCTGCCGAAGACATCAAAGCCGCCGAGGTTCTTGGCAACTGTGGCGGCCACGTCGACCTCGTAATCGAAGCCCTTGGTGCGGCCAGCATCTCGTTCGAGATCATCCAGTCGCTGGGCCAGAATGCCATCTTCATTTTTACGGGCGTCCCGGGCCGCAAAGCGCCCATCCCGTTCGACCTCAGCGACCTCATGCGCGACATGGTTCTAAAGAACCAATTGGTGTTCGGCACCGTCAACGCCGGTCCTATGCACTTTCGAGATGCGATCGCCGACCTTGAGCGCTTCGATGCCCGATTCCCGGACGCAGTCCGCCAGCTCATCACCAATCGCTTCTCCATCGACCAGTTCCTGAAACCGGTTGAGAACCCCGGCGGCATTAAGAACGTCATCCAGATCGCCCAATAGAGACCTTTACTTGTACGTCCCTTTCGCCTTCGCGATCTCGATCAGCGTGGGATAGAACTGCACGAACGTGGTGTCTACAGCGCCGTGTTGCTGGTGGCAGGAATAGCACGAGGCAGTCATCGCAATTTGCTTCCCGGTATCTGCTCCATTCGGAAAACCAAAGAACGCCCATTTGCCCGGGAAACGTTTCTCATCTTTTACGTGCGCTTCAACGTCCGTCATTTCGGCCTGAAAATGACCAGCCTTGTTGATGGAGCCCTTTGTTCGCGAGGCGCGGACCTCCAGAATGAAGATCGTTTTATCCGGCCATGTCCCGGTAGCTTGAAAGCTCTTATACGCCGCGCGGTTTACGAAGACGTTGTCGAAATCCGGGTTGTCGGCGTCCATTTGCAGGGCCGTAGGGCCGTAGGTCATCCCCAAACCGGAACTCAGAAAGATCCATTCGCGATAGCCAGCAGGACGCTTGAGTTGTCCGTTACTCGTGTACTGCGGACCCTCGGTGGCCGCCGGCTCACTGCCCCGCAGAGGCCCGGTCACCCACAAAGCCGTCAGACACCCAACAGCGATTCCCGTCCCAATTAAGCCGACCTTATTTGACATGCTCTCTTTCATAGCACGATGTTGAGCGGGTAGCCGAAGCCGGGGGCTGGAAAAAACGAAGCCAGCCTCCTAGGAGAGCCCCTCCGACCGTTCTTGCGAAACGAACTGTGGCCGAACCCTTTCGAAACGCGTGCATCTCACACCGATCCCTATTCGTTTCGTGGGGACGAATCAAACTACTGAATACAGGCGAGTTAACTACAATCTCGCCCCCGGCGCTGCAACTTGGAGCCCCGATCCAGTCTTTTTGCGAAACGAACTGTGCCCTGCCAATTGACCCGACGACCGAACGGCATGAAAAGCCGAGATGAAATCTCGGCTCAGCAGGCTTAGCAGCCCAATGTCACTTAGTTTTCAGAGTGAGCAAACATTTTAAAGGACTTATGTTGTTGGCAATTTGGTACTTTTTGGCATACGTTCTTCACCTTGCGCGAGACTAGCCAAATGGCGTTATGATCATAGCCAAGAGGCTTAAATGACATCTCAGGTAATCGCAGAGGTCCTAGGAGGAAGAAAGGTCCTGGGACGAACGATCAAGAACGCCGTGGATCTGACTGAACTCATACGCATAGGGTTGCCGGCCAGCGCTATCGTGGCCCTGGCAGAGAAACTCGATCTAAAGAACGCCGTCATCTCTGAGAGACTTGGCATACCACAGCGAACTCTGAGCCGCCGCTTAAGTCAGCATGCGCGACTCACCGCTGCCGAATCAGATCGTACCGTGCGACTGGCTCGCGTTTATGCGACGGCCGTCGAGATGATTGGTAACGCCGAGAAAGCGGTGGAGTGGCTGCGCACACAGAACCGGGCCTTGGGTGGCGAACTTCCCTTGGACTGGCTGGACACCGATCTCGGTGCCAGAGAGGTCGAAGACATTCTCGGGCGAATCGCTTACGGCGTTTACAGCTGATGCGGATCTGGAGGATCTGCCGCAAGCGGTACGCCGGCGCGGCTTACGCTGGAGAGGGCGCGCGCTTGTACGGCGGACGCTGGAACAGCAAAGGCGTCAGGATGGTGTACACCTCGACCTCTTTGGCCTTGGCCGCCGTGGAGACATTCGTGAACCTGGAGCCAAAACTCAGACCCGACGATCTGGTCTCAATTGAGGCTGAACTCGCTGACAGTCTTCGCACCGAACGACTGGATCTGAAATCCCTTCCGCCAGACTGGTACCAGCTGAGAGATGAATCGCTGAGGCATTTTGGTGACGACTGGAT
>JBAUOG010000870.1:0-7785 GCA_049579625.1 Bryobacteraceae bacterium | reverse complement strand
GGTACGACCCTTCCGCCGGTGCCTTGTGCGAGATCGGAAACGGCTGGGCCACCACCGCCCGCCGGAACTGAATGACTCGATCGATGATTTCTTCCGGTGTCTCCAATACCAGCAACTTCTGACCATTGACCAGACTGACCACCGTATCCGGCGCCGCCTCAATGTGCTCGATGAGGTCGGAGTTCAGGACCAGCGGGGCGCGGTTCAATCTTGTGAGGAGGATCATAAGCGAGTTTCGGAAGCCGCCTTACGGCAGCCCGCGGCCCTAAATACGTCCACCAAAACGGCTCGTTCCGCAATGCGGCTCGACTTTCCGCGCCTAAACTGGTGAAACGCTCACTGTCGTTATCGGGTATTTAGAGAAAAGTCTGAGCGGGTTAGCATTCGCGCCTGGCTCGGACACGCCGACCCCGCAGGCTCCGGTCCAAGGAGCTCTGCAGTACTATCTCTTTTGGCGGGGCTCGCTCAGGAACGCCACAATCTCCGTCAGTTCACGCCGTAGTTCCTGAAAGAGTGTGGGGCTACCGCCGAAGAGTTGTCCCTGCTCGATGGGTTTGCGGGCAACCCTGGCGCTGTCCTTCTTCGCTTTTACCGTGAGCGTCTTACGGGCGCCTTCAATGGTGTAGCGCTTCTCATAGAGCAGGCGCTTGATCTCTAGCACCAACTCTACGTCTTTGCGGCGGTACAAGCGGTGGCCCGTGCCGGACTTCTTGGGCCCTAGCGCAGGAAACTCTGTCTCCCAGAATCTGAGGACGTAGGGTTTAATTCCGGCCAGTTTCGCCACTTCGCCGATGCGGAAATAGAGCTTATTGGGGATTTCAAGCTCGGGAATCGGCAGGCCTTCATCGCCAACCCTTGTGCCGTGAGCGTTCAGCTCCCCGCTGCCTGGCATTTCCTTATCGTTTGATCGCCGGTTCATTTGGCGTTGCCGGGCCTCGCACTTGCCTGTTCGGAACCCTGCGCCGGGCCTGCTGCCGTGGAGTGCTTGTAATCCATCATCGATGAGTCTTATGATCGGCTTCTTAATTGTAGCGGAACCAAGGGGTTAGCGAACAAGAGCAGAGTTTTTGGTTGTAGTCTCGTTTCCTCCGGCCGGATCGCGTGACTCCCGCCCACGTTTGACGAGACTGTAGGATCAAAAGTGACATGCGACTTGTTGCCGGCATCCATCCGGTTCGTGAAGCGTTACGCGCGCGCCGGCCTCTCGATAAAGTTCTGATCGCCAAAGGCTCCGTGGGACCGCGCATCCAGGAACTGGTTGAACTGTGCCGCGAGCACTCCGTTCCGGTTCGTTTCGAGCCGCGCGATGCCCTGGATCGCGCGAGCAAGGGCATCTCCCATCAGGGCGTCCTGGCTTTCGGCGCGGCCCATACCTACGTTGAACTGGGGGCCGTTATTCCAGAAGCCCGGTTGCTGGTTGTTCTGGATGGGATTGAAGACCCACACAACCTCGGGGCAATCGTTCGTACGGCCCACGCTGCCGGGGCCGCAGCCGTGATAGTGCCGGAGCGCCGCGCCGCGCCCTTGACGGAGACGGTCTCCAAAGCCGCCGCGGGCGCGCTGGAATACCTGCCCGTCGTTCGCGTTACCAACATCAGCAGAACACTCGAAGAGCTCAAAGAGCAACACTTCTGGGTGTATGGCCTGGATGAACGCGGCGACCAACTCTACGATCACGTCGATTTTGCGATCCCAACTGCGATTGTCCTGGGAGCCGAAGGAAACGGTCTCCACGAGAACGTCAAGAAGCATTGCGACCTGCTGTTAAAGATCCCGATGGCCGGCGCTGTCTCCTCTCTCAATGTTTCGGTCGCAGCCGGCATCGTGCTCTTTGAGTGGGGCAAGCGGCAGCGGTCCAATTCCGGTCGTGGCACAGGCCTTCAGCCTGCGGTGGGCCCAAGTATGTTGGGCTAGTGGTTGTCGGGCATGTTTCTTCCTAAAACTCAATTCCAGTCGTGGCACAGGCCTTCAGCCTGTGGTCGGCAACCAGCGGGCAGGAGCGGAATCCGCTCATCCGCGCTTCGTTACCTTCTGGCTGCCCTTCTTTTCATAGGCGGCGCTGTGGCCCAAACGTCTTCGCAACCGGCCGCACCCGCGGCCGCCTCCCCTACAGCGGCCTTAGTAACCAAGGGTCAGGAGCAATTCAAGGCCAAGCAGTACCAGGAAGCCAGCCAGTCGTATGACGAGGCCATACGACTGGATCCAAAAAACATCGAGGCGAAACTAGGCTTGGCAAACGCGTGCATCAGGCTATGGGCAACGGGCGGCGAGTCGGCAGAGGCCGAGAAGAGCTACTTTCGCGCGCGCAATACTCTGCTCGACGTTCTCGATCAGGAACCCGACAACAAGAAAGCGCTAGCGGCGCTGTCCCGCATGTCCCTGCAGAGAGCGAATTCCGCGGCGGACCGAAAGGCCCTGAACGAGATACTCGACGAGACGCGGGTTTGGAACCTTCGACTCATCGCCCTCGATCCGAACGACTCCGGTGCGCATTACGCCCTCGGCGTGATTGCTTGGACGCGATGCCTGAGTCCTGAAGCACAGTCGCACAACCTGGCGATCGTCAGACGTTCCGACCCGGATGTCCCCCTCGAAGTGCAAGCCCGGCTGGACTACCGCGCCGTTTGCCAGGGGCCCGTCGAAGAAGGCATTTGGCACCTCAATCAGGCGCTGGAAATCGAAAAGGACAGCGACGCATTCATGGGCTATCTAGGAGCCCTTTACAACATGAAGGCCAGCTATGAGGACTCCCCCGAGGAAGCGCAGCGCGACCGGGAGTCTTCGAAAGAATGGACCGCCAAGGCCGACGCCGCCAGAAAATCCAAGAGTGCCGCACAAAACCCTGCCCCGCCGGGCCGCTAGCTCTCTGCCCCGGAGCCACGGACTGCTTCCCGGAATCGCGCGACACTCCAGCACAGAACCGCGCGCGTCAGCAAGCGGACCGAACTAACCGAACTGAGCCGCGACGGTCACGGAGCGGTTGCCCGGAAACCCGGAGTCTGTTCAAGCGACTCGTCATCATTCAACCAGTGAACCGATCCGCGTTCATCCGCGTTCATCCGCGGCCATGGTTTTAGCCCGCCTACAACCGCACAAACCAGCGACGCCAATACAGGAACCATGAGATCAGAAAGAATAGCATCACTAAAGCGATCGCATACAGCAGCGACGCATTGATCGGGCTGGCGAGCGGGACGAACACAATCCTGTAAATGCGGTCGGCCAGTTCCTCAGGTTGTCCGTCCGTACCGGTCACCTTCACCAGCGCCAGCAATCGGCCCACGATGCCCGAGAGCACGAAGACCACAATCGCATTCGTGCCGTAGATCACCAGCGGCGTAGCCCACTTCTTGTATCCGCGGATATCGATGATCCAGTACAGGATGGCGAACTCCATTGACGCCAATCCGGCCATCAGCAGCGAGAACGACACGGTCCACAAGCTCTTATTGATCGGCATCCAGATGTTCGCCACTTGCCCTAAGGCAAACAGGCCTGCGCCGATCGGCAACAGGAAGGTGGCCTTTTTCTCTGATGAGAACCTCTGCCGCAACAAGTTGCCAGTCAGTACTCCAAACAGTGTGGTGCCGATTGCCGGCAGCGTGCTGACGATTCCCTCAGGGTCCCAGACTTTGGTCTAACCCCACATATGACCGCTCAGCAGCAGCCCGTCCACGTAGCGAGCGAAGTTGCAGTTGACGTCAAACCGGCTGGTTCCGGCGCAGGGCAATGGATACAGGGTCATGAGCAGCCAGTACGCCGTGAACAGCACAACGATCGCCGCGACTTGAGCCCGCCACTTTGTATAGAGAAAGATCAACGAGGCAACGAAGTAGCAAACCGCAATACGTGGCAGCACGCCGGGGATGCGGATATGGGACAGGTGGAAGTAGGGAAAACCCGCCAGAAAGAGTCCCAATGCAAAGATCAAAACCGAGCGGCGGACCACGTGCATCAGCAACTTCTCGCGATTAGCGCCTTGTTCGATGCGCTTCGCCGTCGACAGCGTAAGGGCGACACCGACAATCCACAAGAAGAAAGGAAAGATGGTGTCGGTAAAGGTCCATCCACTCCAAGCGGCATGTTCGAGCGGCGGATAAATGGCGTCCCAATTACCCGGATTGTTCACCAGCATCATTGACGCGACGGTCAGTCCGCGAAAGGCATCCAGCGACGTGAGCCTCTGCGTTAACAGTCCAACAGTGAGTGTAGCCATCGGCGTGAAGTCGCAACCAGCATAGCGAAGCGGCGAAGTTGCCTAACCGCATCGCAACCGTAAGGCAGACTACTTCAGCCGGTATCGTTGACGCAAGAACAACAGCCGATCCTGTTCGTTGGGGATCTCCGCACTGACCCTCTGCAGAACCTGCTCCAGGCTTGGGGATTCACGCAACGCCCGCGTCACGACGAGTTCGGTTACTGGACCGAGGTATTCGACCAGGTCGTGCTTCAGTTGCGCCACCCACGCCGGTGGTGGGTGGAGACCAGCAACTTCCGCCTGCGGAGGTAAACCCGCTCCAGCGCGCGGCTGGGACACAGTACTTCGGCACCGGCTCAAGAATTCTTCCCGCCCGAAAAGCGGGACATGTTGCGCTAGGTCCCGGTAGAGGCTAGGGAGGTCGGCGCAAGTGCCCGCACTGCTCTTCACGAGCGAAGCGGCGATAGGACCCACGTACCAAGCCAGGTCGTGTTCCACCTCTTGAAGAGCTGCCGGTTCAAACCGGGCAGCCGGCGGATCAACAGACCGCACCGCTTCGCCGGTCGCTTTCTGAGAAGCTCCGCCCAGGAAATATGCGATGGCCTGAAGCAGTTCGGTCAGGCGCGGATCCTTGGGATCGCCCTTCCATCCAATCAGGTCTGCCGCCTGAACGCGGCGGAAGGCAAGCGGCACCGTCACGTTCTCGATCAGCACGGAGATGAGGGCGTTGCTGCGGGCGCCTACGTCCGCTTCGTTTCGCACCCACTGTGACCCCACCGAATTCGAGGACCACAAGGCTACCACGCAGCGCGCGCCGGTGACTTCCCGCTCCAGCACGTCATCGAACACCTCGCCGGCGCGCAACTGACGGTCCCAATACAGCGTCCAGCCCTGACCGGGTAGGATCTCAGCCAGCGCGGCAGCTATGGCCCGATCCTGGCGCGAATAGCTAACAAAAATATCGCTCACTCGACGTATGGTCTCAACCAGCTCCGTGCCGCCCTTCGGCACGGCGCGACAAAACCTATCTACCGCTCTGGCCCAGCATCCTCAGCGCGCTCTTCAGACTACGGTGCATGCGGTTAAAGGACGCCGCCAGAACTGAAATCTCATTATGCCCCGACACCGGCAACTCGGGAATCTCCAGGTTGCCTTTGCTGATCTCATCCGCCCGAACCGCCAAACGATAGACCGGCTTGACCACGAAAAAGGCCAGGGTGATGTTAAGCACCAGAAGGGTCACGGCCGCGATCAAGACCAGCGAGATCATCGAGGACCGCAGCGCCTCGTTGGCTGCTGCCACCGGGAACGTCATAGGAACCGAGACGACCTGCGCACCTATGACTTCATTCAATTGCCAGCCGAAGCCATTGGAGCTGCCGTACTGCCGGATGATCGAAGCCGGCGCCGCCTGCGGGGTGCTGTGGCATTGAAGGCAAGCGGCCTTCGCCACCAGCGGCTTCGCCAAAACTAAGGAACGGCCGGTCGCGGATGTGCGAACGGTGCTGAACTCCTTCCGCGAACGATCATTCCTGAACACGTTGATGATGTCGGCTTCCCAGTCGGTGGCGCGGTCCCGTGGATTGGTTGGATTCAACGTGGCCTCGCGGTAAGTGTACTCAGGGTACGACGCCCGCAGGTAGTTGAAATTCTCAACGGCCGCATAGCCCGGAACGGTTTGCGGATAAAAATGGCGGTCTTTCGGATCGAGCGCCTTGATCGCTGGGTCGATCTGAGCCGATGTGTATTGGCGTATCGACATCGAAGTCTCAAGCATGAGCTTGGCGTGCTCCAGCACCTCCTTCTGTGCGCTGGCCTGAAAGAACGAGTTGAACACCACGTAATCGACACCAACGGCCAAACCCAGGACCAGGACGAAGATCAGGTTGAACTGTCCCATCAACCTCATAGGCAGGCTCCTTCGCCGTCTTGTATGTGAGCTATTGCCATCCGCATATGAATTATGATCCTCCGCATTGTAATGGGAACGCAATGAATGTGTCTACGTGGCAAGCGATAGATGCTTGGCTCCCGTCAGCACCCATTGGGAGATTCTGCCGCGGGCCCTGTTTACAGCCTCATAGAGAAAGGCTTCTCCCAGAGCTTGTCGGACCGTCTTCAGCCGTGCACCCTTTTTCAACCCCGCTATGGCGCTTGCCGCTGGAAGATCCGGAACTGAAAAGCGCCGAGCGAGAGTGCCGGCAGATCTGTCTGCGCGGCTGGAAAGCCGAATTCCACCTCTTTCCACGTACCTTGCGCGGCTTCCACTGTGCCTCGAAAAGCTGTGTTCGAGAGGTTCACCGCAACCAGGAATTCCTCGCTGCCTGAGCGTCGCAGATAACTGACAACATGCGCTTCGTTCGAGTTGTGAATCCAGATCAACTCGCCCTGCTGCAGCGCCGGGTGTTGCTTTCGAAGGGGAATCATCACCGCGTAGAACCGTTGAAACTGCGGCCGTTTGTCTGAAATCTGCCAAAACACCTTGGGCGCCTCGAACAGTGCCGGGGCCGTGGATTCGGTGGTATCGCCAACCTCCATGCCGTTGTACAGAACCGGAACGCCATCCAGTGTGAACATCAGCGCGGAAGCCGCCAAGGCGCCAGGCAGGCCATAGCGTGCGATTGCGCGCTCTTCATCGTGGTCGTCGGAGACTCTCATGTGCAGCGCCCCTTTCGGGAACAGTTCACGCTGTTGGTCGATAATGGTGCGCACCGCAGTCGCCGGTTCGCCATGCTCGATGACGTTGTTCAAAGTGGCCATCAGGGGCCAGGAGTAGTCGATGTCGAACGCGCTTCGCAGAAGTTCCGGCTTCGATGCCTCTGCCAGCATCATTATGTCCGGTTTGACGCGCTCCAGTTCGACGCGGGTGGCTTCCCAGAAGTCCGTTGGAACTTCAAAGGCCACGTCGCAGCGAAAGCCGTCCAGATCGAACTCCTGAATCCAGTGCTTCAGCATCCCGGTCATGTATTCGCGCAGCTTAGGGTTCGAATAATCGAGCGCTGCCACATCCGACCAGTCGTATGGCGAAACCATCTGCCCGTTCTTATCGTGCTTATAGAAGTCGGGATGCGCCATCAGCACGCTGTCCCAGGAGGTGTGATTGATCACCACATCGAGGATCACCTTCATGCCTCGCTGATGGGCTCCGCTCACCAGTCGCTTCAGGTCGTCCTTGGTGCCATAGGGCGCGTCGATAGCGTAGTAATCGCGCACCGAGTACGGACTCCCGAGCGTACCCTTTTTCTTGACCTGCCCATTAGGATTGATCGGCATGATCCACAGGACGTTCACTCCCAGCTTTTGCAGATCGTCGAGACGTGCAGTGACGCCGTTAAGAGTCCCTTCCGGCGAAAACGTGCGTGGGTTGAGTTCGTAGATGACGCCGGAAGTCAACCACGTCGGCGACGGTCGCGCTCTCAGTTTCGCAATCGCCGGGTCGGGCTGTTGGGCGAAGATCGCGCATTGGGGGAAGAAAGTGCCCAGCAATAGTAATGCGCAGGCTGGGCGCAATGACATTCTCATGGCCCTAGCATATATAGAGCGCGTGTGAAACTCCAGCACTGAACCGCGCGCGTAGAGCAAGCGGA